>JAWOGE010000044.1:0-4116 GCA_046497165.1 bacterium
ACAGTTTTATCAAGTTCGTTTTCTGAACCTTCAATATGCAAAGCTATTTTTTTATCAAGCTGATTAGCCATATCACGAACAAGTCGCTGAAATTTTTTGAAGGTGCCTTCAAGAGGAATCATTCGAACTTTCATGACCTGTTCCTGAACATCTTTACTCATTCGTTCAAGGGTTTCAACCGTATCATTTATTTCGCGATATTTAGAAAATTTCACACTCTCAAGCTGTTGAGATATCCTTGAGATTCCATTTACCATCTCTCCCACAAGATTGACAAGTTTATCAAGCTTACCGGTGCCGACCCTTATTGTAGATTCGGATAAAATTTTCTTGCTTTTTTTCTGTCTGTCCAGAACTTTTCCGAGCGTATTTTTATCAAGCTTCTTCTGCTCTAACAATATCTCTCCCGACTTTTTCGTTCTGCCTTCCAGAGCATCTTCAAAATCTTTCTGTTCAAGATGTCCTTCTTCGTCAAGAATTTCTCCAAGTTTTTTATCAGCATATCTTTTGTCAACACCGTCAATAAAATGAGAAGACACATCGTTTATCTTTATGGGGTTCTCATCTTTTACAAAAATGAATATTCCATCAATATCATCAAGAGATGCTGTTGTCTTTATAATCATACTCCAGCTGAGATAAAATTTATCATACTGAATTTCTTCTATATCCGGCACAGCATCAGTGTAACACCGAACCCTTACTATGTCTCCATAATCCTCCATTTCACGAATAAGCATAAGAGGGTCAGTCCCTGTTAAAAATATATCAGGACGAAATTTAAGATCCACCTGAATAAATTTTTCTCTTTTATCTTCAGAACGCTTGTGCTTTTTCTCAGTTTTGTGGGCTTTTTTAGATACTGACTGACGATATTTACGAAGTTCATTTCTGTTAGCTTCCACAGCATGAAGCAAATCCTCATCAGATTTGCCGGGTCCTTTTTCGACCATAAGCTTTATCAGATCAACCGACTGAAGAAAAACCGTTATAAGTTTCTTTGATATTTTTACAGAACCGTTTCTGATGCGGGAGAGAACATCTTCAACCTCATGAACAAATTCAGAAAGATCGTTAAAATCAACCATACCGGAACTGCCCTTTAGAGTGTGAGCCGCCCGAAATACTTCGTTGACCATTTCGTCATTGTCAGAGTTTTTCTCCAACTCCAGAAGTCCCGTTTCGAGAGATTCTACTATCTCCGAAGCTTCATCAAGAAATATACTGTAAAGTTCAGCATTTACCATAACAAACCTTTAGCGGACAAATTTTTTCACAACCCAGAGAAGCTGTTCGGGCTTAAAAGGCTTAACAAGCCACCCGGATGCTCCCGCCGACTTTCCTTCCATTTTTTTTGCATTTTCAGATTCCGTTGTAAGAACAAGAATGGGTACATACTTCAGATCCGTTTTTTTTACATCTCGGATAAAAGATATCCCGTCTTTCCGGGGCATATTTATATCCACTATTATCATGTCAATTTTATTACCCATACTTTTTTCTTTTTCCAATTTTTCAAGACCGTCCACACCATCTTTGGCCTCTATCACATTATATCCGGAGTCTTTCAGGACAAAGCTTACAGATGCCCTCAAAGTTGATGAATCATCGACTATAAGAACTGTTTTACTCATTATTCACCCCGCTTGAATAGCGTTAATATTCCCATGATTTTCAAATCTCTTACAAAGTTTTCCGGCACATTTATCCATTTTATATTTTCTTTTTTATTGCTTTTTAAGAAAGAAATCAATATCTGGACGGAAGAGCTGTCCCATGTTTCAAGGTTTGACAAATCTATCAACTTTTCCCCGGATATATTTCCCGCCTCCTTCAGCAAATTCACCAAAGATTCGGCATAAGATATTGAAATATCTCCGCTTATTTTTACAGTGTTTCCGTCTATGTGAAAATTGGCCATTATCCTCTCACCGCTTTAATGGGAATTAACTTATCTATTCTGATGGCTTTGAAAAGTGTGAATATATCCTCGTCTATACCTTCTATCCTGAGTTTGCTGTCTGTGTTGTTGAGTTTTTTGTAAAAAAGAAGGAATTTGCCTATACCGGAACTGTTTATAAAAGAAAGTTCGGTGAAATCAAATGTCACAAGAGGATGGTATGACTTGAGGATTTCATCCAGAACATTTTGAAACTGCTGTATGGATTCGTTGTCAATTCTTCCAGAAAATGAAACCAGAACCCGCTCTTCGGATTTTTCTATGAATTTATGATTCAGCATATTCGCCTCCTTATATATTGAACATTAAAACAATTCCAGTCCATCGGAGAGTGTATCACACGAAGAAGAGTCTCCGAAAATTGAAAAAAGAGCTCTTTTATGGTCACTGACTTTAAAACTGTCAGATAAAAGCCCTATAAAATCAATGTCGGAAGCAGAATCTTCGGTGTATCCCATCAACTCTTCAAATATATTATCAATTATTTCTGTTACCTGTTGTATTACAGTTTTGTGAATAAGAGAGTTTATCTTGAAATCAAGATTTTCCATTCTTCTGCTTATGTCATTAAGTTGAATGCTCAGAGAATCAAGAAATTCACCGTCTTCAAAAAGAGAAAGTGCCTCCGCTTTTTCTGCCTGCAATTCTGATTTTTCAGACATTTTGGTCTTTTCAATGATTTTACCTATGTTGTTTTCACCGTCATTCAAAATTTTAAGAACAACAGAAATAGAATGGCGGGATTCTAAAAGAATGCTTTTAATTTTCGAGAACTTCTTGTTGAACAGAGAAAAAACATCCTCTATGGTATCAAAGATCGATATTACCATCGTGGTAAAAAGTGTTTTAAGTTTTGACAGTTGCAGACTGTTAATTTCAAGCTCATTGCTGTGGATTTTTTTTATAAGCTCTATAACATCTTCAAGACTGTAAAAGCTTTGTGAGAGAATATCATCGTACTGAAAAAGATATTTTATCTCGTTTATATTTTGAATAATTCTGCGATGATTATCGTTTATTATTCTTATTAGAACAAACAGTCTTCTCAGGTCAAGTTTTTCAAAATAGCGTATCAAAAGCTCATGATCAATACTTCCTGAAATATCATCACTGTTTTTTTTATAACCGGAAGTAAGATCATTGAGAAGCTCGCGTACAGCCTCAACCTGTGTTGAAAAATCAACCTCTTCAAACATGCTTCCAACAACATTCATAAAATTACTTATCTTTTTATTGTAGTTACGACTTCTTCGGTCCACATTTTCAGAAAGAGAATCTATCTCCTCAAACAGTCTGGATATATCCGCCTGCAATTTCTTATGATATTTAACAATCTTCATCACGATGACCGATCCGCATATATTTCACAAAACACATATATCACTGTTAATAGCGTTGTTCCATTAATACTATAATGATTGTACTGAACAGGTCAATTTTTTAACCTTCATCCATAAAATAAGTCTTTTTTTTGTAATTGCCTTTAAAAAGCATATACTTTTCTGCGAATTAATTCTTCAGAATGAACTTCTTTTGATCGTTTTAAAGGAATTATAATGAGCTTCGAATTTTTACACAGAACTGAAATCCTTATGGGAGAGGACACTGTAAAAAGTTTCCATAATAAAAAAGTAGCAGTTTATGGCCTCGGAGGAGTAGGTGCAACAGCTGCCGTGGATTTACTAAGAACCGGTGTGGGAACTCTCCTTGTCTTTGACTTTGATATTATTTCCATAAGCAACCTGAACAGACTCGTATTAGGATTCAGAAACAATCTGGGACGAAACAAAACAGATGTTCTCAAAGAAACAGCCGGACTGATAAATCCTGAAGCTCATATCATATCATCCGAATTGTTCATGAAAGGTCGCGATGCATCTTCCTGTATCCCTGAAGATGCGGATTTTCATATAGATGCCATAGACAGTCTCAATCCGAAAGTAAATCTTATAAAAACTCTGAGAAAAAAACAGCTACCTTTTGTATCTGTGATGGGAACAGCGGGAAGACTGTTTCCAGAAAAAATGAAAATATCTCAGATGAAAGATACCGATGTCTGTCCTCTTGCAAGAGTTGTGCGCAAAAGATTAAGAAGAATAAAAACTCCACTGGACTTTCCTGTGGTATGGTCCGACGAAAAACCTGTTCCCCCTGTG
>JAWOGE010000175.1:0-4547 GCA_046497165.1 bacterium
AAAAAGTTGAAAAATACAGAAAAGCTCTTGAAGATTGGTGGACAACTGCAACTGACGGCAGAGGGTCGATAGATACAGACATAAACAGATGCGGAACAGGGACAACGGAGTGTCCCGGAGATGCCGCCTCTAACTGTGAAGAGGAATCCGGGGAACCTGATGATGATATCGTTCCCGACGAAAACAATGAAACCGTTGATACGGATAATACAAACAACGAAACAGAAACACCTGATAAAGAAGATGAAAAAGAAACACCTGATAAGGAAACCGGAGAAACCGGAATTGACGATGATCAGGAAGAATCTTCCAAATCTTCAGGAGGATGTTCTTTTTTACTGATAGATTGAGTTTATTATATATATTATGCTGATGATAGTGAGTTGCGTATCAGGGTTGAATAATTAAAGTCGGAGAAACAATGAAGACAATTTTTATAACTATATTTTCACTTCTATTTTCAATTGGCTGCACAAGTGAAAAGAAAGCTGTTGAAAAGTCCGAACTTGACTTCCTGGTATCTGATGAAGATTTCTATGAATATGTGGAATATTTTGATTTTGATAAAGTACAGGAAGGAGATACTTCTTCTGATCCGGATAATAGTGATGATCAGGAAAGTCCTGACAGTGCAGATTATAACTGTTGCGATCCTGAGACTGGAGATTATGACGGTCTTTTTGCAAATCCGGCAATAGAAGATTGGATTCGAATGAGGTTTGAAATTCCAGAAGATGAACCAATTACTGAAGAGATGTTGCTTGACATACCCTTTCTTTCTTTTAAAGGAAGTGATCTTCGCGGTGTTGAAAAGATGAAGAATTTGACTTCAATTACGATTTCTTCAGACTCTATCTGTGATTACAGTCCTCTGAAAGATTTGAAGGAATTAGAGAGAATGGTTTTGTCTAATTATAAAGATGAGACATTTATGACTTGTCTGGATGACTCAATCTCAAAGCTGGATCAAGTGAAAGAGTTAGTGCTGCATGGTGGTATAAAAATAAAGGATATTGCTCCGGTCGGAGGGATGGCCGGTCTTGAAAGTATTGAACTGGAAGATACCTGGGTTGATCATATTCCAGATTCTTTTGTAAAGCTTGAAAACCTTGAATACTTCTCCTCAATGGACAGCCGGAATCTTTCCGGATCTCTTTCTCCTTTTGGCGGATTAAAAAAGCTGAAAACGATAAATTGTCAGGAATGCGGCATCACAGATCTTTCCGGATTGGAAAACATGGAATCAATTGAGCTTATAAATCTGAGTTTTCCTGTAGCAGGTTTTAAGCTCCATTCAATAGAGTCTTTGAAAAATCTGGACACACTTAGGGCACTCTTTATTCCAAGAGCAGGATTAACAGAACTACCTGTTGATATGTCAGGGATGACAAGTCTGGAAACAATTGATATCAGCCATAATGAAATAACTGATATTTCCTCTCTTGCAGAATGCTCTAATCTTATAGAACTTGAGGCAAGTGCAAATAAACTCACATCGCTACCTGTTAATCTGAAAAAGTTGAAAAATTTACAGAAGTTTTATGTTTCATTTAGTGATATCAATGATATTTCAGCTTTTGAGGATAAAGAATTTCTTAATAATGTTGCATATATTTCATTGGCTTATAATCTGATTGAAAATGTGGCACCATTAGCCGGAAGATATGATCTTCATGATCTGCAGATGCGAAATAACTGTGTGACAGATTTCTCTGTTCTTGAAGATCTGAGAGCACACGGAGTGATAATCAATGGAGTGAGTCCTGATTCAAGAAATGAAAGATGTCCCTGAATTGATAAAAATGAGCAACTTTTTTCAAAATTCAATTTCTAATATAATGTGTATAATGTCGATTGCTGCTCAGGGAGTTTTACTATGAAACAAATGATTTCTTTCTTTTGCTTTCCTGCTTGACGCTGCTTATTGTTGCTGGTTGCGAGAATGCTGTCTCTCAGAAAATCATTGCAATAGATGAAGTGGCTATTCCTGCGAATCCGGACACCGTTCTTGAGTTATCCGGACAGTTATCAACATTAAATAATAACCTACTCTCTGTTTGTGACAGAGTCAACTTTTTGAAACAAAACTTTTCTCATGCTCGGTCCCTTCATATTTAATTTATGCGATGTATGAATCAATCTGTCGAGTATAGCATCAGCAAGTGTCGGTTCGCCGATAATGTCGTACCAGCTTTTTACCGGATGCTGAGAAGTGACAACAGTTGAAGCTCTTCCATGCCTGTCTTCCATGATTTCCAGCAACATCAGGCGTTCTCTGTTATTAAGTGTTTTCATTCCGAAGTCATCAAGAATAAGCACATTTGTTTTTGCGATTTTGACCATTTCCTTGAGGTATGAACCGTCGGCCTGATATATGTTCAATTGATCAAAAAGTCTGGTCATATTGAAATAAGCTACTTTATATCCGAGTTGGCATGCCTGTTGTCCCAGTGCAGAAGCGACAAAGCTTCTTCCAATTCCCGTGGGGCCTGTGATGATGACATTTTCTGCCTGCTTTATAAATTGACAGGTTGCCAGTCTCATACAGGTTGTTTTATCTAGTGTTCTGTGCCGGTTGAACGAAAGCTCCTCTACATTTGCCTGATAGCGAAATTTTGCTTTTTTTGCAAGTCGCTGAAGCCGTCTGTTCTGCCGATCCTCCCACTCCGATTCTACGAGAAAAGCGAGCAGCTCATCTGCTGTGTAACTGGTGGTGTGCCCTGTCTCCATAGTTGTGCGAAGTGCTCTGGCCATGCCGTGCAGTCTCATTTCTGAGAGTTTGGTGATAGTTGCTTCTGAGTTCATCTTTTATCCTCCATAATAGCAATTTCCCCTGGTGGTCGGATTGTCAGGGAGTGCGATTTCTTCAACAGGAACATGATTTTTATGCTTGTTGTTTTTGAGAAAGTTTTTTATAAAACCATAGGTGAATACATAATACTTGTTTGCTACAGCACAGGCTTTTTCCACTGCTTCTTTTCCGTAGACTTTTTTCAGATTGAGTACCCCGAGCAATGCTTTATATGCCTGTTCCGGATGTGCTTTTTTTGCAAACATTTCATGAGCAAATACCGTTGTTTCCGGTCCAGTCTCCTGAGACCATTTCAGAAGCTTGTCTTCGTTCAGCTCTGCCATAAACCTATGAGTGTGTGGCATGTGTTCTTTTATGGTAACATACCGTTTTTCTGAACCATTTTTAATGTGAAGTGCTATTCTTCTGTTGTCGTGGTATATTTCAACAGTTCTATTGTCTGCGATAATGGTAACACTCTTCCTGCTGTATTTCCATGGTACACTGTAATACCGATCTTCATGTTTCAGATATACATGATAATCCTTCTGCACCCGTCTGGTTTCACTAGTTTTCATCTCAAAACGAGTGGCCGGAAGCGGTCTGAGCAAGTCCTTTTCAAATGACTCAAACTGATCTTTTCGGCTCACAGGGCGTTTTTGAAAATTGATACGATTATGGTCTTTTATCAATCTTCTGATCTCTTTGTTTAATTCATCAAGTGAATGAAAAACCTGATTCCTGAGCTTCGCATAAACCCTCTGGTATACTAGATTTACTGCGTTCTCGACCAACGCCTTGTCCTGTGGCTTGAGGGCCCGGGCAGGTAGAACAGCTGTGCCGTAATGGCGAGAAAATGTTTCAAATAAAGTGTTTATTTGTGGTTCGTATCGATGCGGTTTGTTGACACCGCTTTTAAGACAATCCGGGACGATCGCTCGCGGACTTCCACCAAAAAAATGCAGTGCGGCTTCGTTGCTGCGCACAAACGACTCCTTCTGCTGATTTTCCACTGCCATCGCATAGGTCAACTGACTTGCCGGAAGTATCGCTACAAACATTTCAAGATCCTGAATTTTTCCGTCTTTCCCCACATAAACCTGTAGTTTTTTTCCTGCATAATCAACATACATTTTATCTCCGGCCTTGTGTTCAAGATGCATGCTCAGCTTCATCTTTTTTCGCCACATCTGGTAATAAAGACAAAATCGAGAATAACTGTAGCCCCCCGGTTCCATTTCAAGATACTCCTGATGCAGCAACTTCAGAGTTACTCCCTTGTTTTTCAGGTCTCTCTGAATATCCTCAAACAATTCACTGAGATTATCATATCGGATATCTTTTTTTCGCCGCTTTTGTTCAAGAATCTCAAGATATGTGCTGTCACTCATCTTTCTGAATTCTTCCATGCTTATCTCAATACGGGCAAAATCCGCTACAATTTCTCCGACCGTGCTTTTTCCAATGTTAACCTGTTCAGCAACTTCTCTTACGCTGAATCCGAGTTCCCGCTTTAAGCGAATTACTTCTCTGATCACTTTCATAGCTGTCCTCTTTCGTGTCATTGTCTTCTCCGTGTGAAATAATCTGCACGGAGCAACTGTATCATTTTTTGTCAACTTTTGCTGTGTTGATATGTTGATAATTGACATAAATATACAAGACGCAGAACAGACCGATAACAGCATTCACGAAAAAGCTGATAAAGTAAAGAGCCAGCATTGTTCCGAGGAAGTGGGGAACTGCGAAATTGTGA
>JAWOGE010000183.1:0-17117 GCA_046497165.1 bacterium
TTTAATAGTATTTTCACCGTCAGAATTTATAGAAAGGAGTTCTTTTATGAGATTTATAAAAAGTATATAGTCAAATTCATGAAGATTTGCTTCAGAAACAATAACTTTTACTCCCGATTGATCGGGAGCAACCTTTTTGATTTTTTCTATGAAAAACTGACTGCCTGACCCGTTACTTTCTTTTAGAAACCACATGCCGCCTTCATGTTTTTTAACTTTGTTTTCAATGGCTTTAAAAACAGGTCGTATTTTCGATTTGTAACTTGTGTTTTCAATGGAATCAAAAAGTTTATCGAGAGAAAAATCTTTGGAAAAGAGATGCTGTTTTATTTCAGGATGTGCGGGAGCAGATATCTCTTTTTCATCTTTTTTAAGTTCAACCTCTTCGGGCTCAACCTCTTCGGGCTCAACCTCTTCGGGCTCAACCTCTTCGGGCTCAACCTCTTCGGGCTCAACCTCTTCGGGCTCAACCTCTTCGGGCTCAACCTCTTCAGGCTCAACCTCTTCGGGCTCAGTTGTTTCAAGCTCTATATCTTCAACTTCCGTTGTCTGCTCCTCTACGATTTCACCCTCTTCAATATCTCTGGAATCTCCGTTTTCAATATTTATTATTTCGGGCTCCATAATCTCTTCTGATTTATTATCATCGGAGTTTTCAGGAGTGTCGTAGTCCTCATCGTCGGTGACCTCTTCAATGCGCAGAGAGGTTTCATCAACATCTTCGTCTGTATCTGCATCCGGAATGGTAGATTTTTTTTCATGCTCCTCAGTATTTTTTTCTTCAATGGCTATTTCAAAGGATTCCTCTTGTTTATTTTCAGATCTTTTTTTCTTCCCGACATTTTCTTCGGTTTTATCTGAGCTGAAAATAGCAAGCTCAGATCCGCATGACATGCAGAAATTTGCATTTTCCGGAAAAATCAGGTCACAGTTTTCACAAAACTTCCTGCATTCCAGACCACAATTCGAACAGAACCCGGCCTTTTTGTTTACTTCTGAATTACAAGATGAACATCTCATATTTTAATCACATTTATCAATTATAAAAACCTCGTTTTGACCGTTGTCAATTAAATCAATCTCCATATTCACGCCATAATTTTTGTCTGCCTGAAAGAGTATATACTTTTACTGAAAAATTATCCACATTTTTTTCAATAAAATCTTTATCATCATGCCGGACCGATATGGCGGTGGCAAGCATGTCCGCCATAACAGGGTTTTTAGCTTTTACGGTTACAGAGTGAGCATCTTTAACGGAACGACCTGTTTCAGGATTTATTATATGAGAATGTTTTTCACCATCTATTTCTATATAGCGTTCGTAGTCTCCACTTGTGGCAATGGCCGTACATCCTTGATTTTCAACTTCAAAAACTTTTAAAAATTCAGATGGCTTGTCGGGGTTTTTTATTCCTATTTTCCAAGGTTTTTCTCCTTTTTTTCCGCATATAAAAATGTCTCCGCCATAATTTACTATAAAATTTTTTATGTTGCTGTCCATGAGAATATCTTTTGTAAATTGAAGAGAATATCCTTTAGCGATTCCTCCCATGTCAATTATAATGTTTTTGTTTTTAAAGCTTACTGTGTTATTTTTACAATCTGTAACAATGTCATCGAAATTAAAAGAGGTCGAGAAAGAATTTCGGCTGTCAAAAGTTGTTTTAAGAGGAGTTTTGTAAGTAATGTCAAAAGCACCTTCGGTCTTCCGGCCGTATTCAAGACTTTCCTCTATCATTCTGCAGATATAATGGGGGACATCCATATCTGTTTTTTCATCTCTGCTGTTAAGAGTGCCGATATAGCTTTCTTTTTTGTGAAAACTCACATCTTTTTCAAATTTTTTTATAAAATCCCGAACTTTTTTCTCAAGTTTTTCTGATTTTTTGCCAACATATTTAACTGAAAGTACTGTTCCCATACCACTGAAGGTAAAAGTTCTCGTTTTTACTTCATGAGAATTATGTTTGCATGCTTGAAAAAAAATCAGACAAAAAAACAATGCTGACACAGTTATACAGATAGAACGCATCTTAACTTCGCCTCATAATCACACCGAAAAAAACATCTCTATTATACAGAGGAGATGTAAAAAAACAACCGTTGTCTGTTACGGTATCCAGTTTCTTTTCTGACAAGCTATGGAGTCTGTCCGGTTGTAAAAAACGCTGCTCAGCCGGGAAAAGTCTAAAATCATCATGCTCTTTAAGAAACCGTTCTATGATATCAGAATTTTCAGATTTTATAAAACTGCAGGTAACATATATAAGCTCGCCTCCGGATTCTACATTTTTCGCATATCGATTAAGACAAGAAAGCTGTTTTGCTTTCATATCTTCAATTAGTTTTTCCGTTATTTTCCACTTGTCTTCGGGGTTTCTTTTAAGAACTCCGGAGCCGGAACAGGGTGCGTCTACAAAAACGCTGTCAAACAGTTTGTTTTCAAGAGAAGGTATATCACATGTTTTAATTTTTTTGTGTCCGCCTCGTTTGCTTCGTTTTTTTATTTCAGAAAAAAGATTTTCACGCAAATCGCTTGCTGTGATATTCAATTTTCTGTTGAGTGCAGCGGCCGCGATAGTTTTGCCCCCGCCACCCGCACAGGCATCCAGCATGGTCTTTGATTGAGGATTTAAAAGAAAAACTGACAGTTGGGAACTTTCATCCTGAAGTTCGAAGAACCCTTTTTTGAAAGAGGTTGTCCAGGTGAGTTTTTCACAGTTTTTTTTTATGAGCAGACCGAAAGGGGATATCTCTGTTTTTTCGGAAATTATTCCCGCTTCTTTTTCAAGAATTTTTTTAAGGAAATCTCTGTCAATTTTAACGGGATTTGTTCTTATAACGGGGAAAGACTTTGCGTTAAACCATTTCATAACTTTTCTATGTTCTTCCGGAAATGTTTTCAGCAGTTCTTTTCTCAAAAACGGCGGAAAAGATTCAAAAACTTTTTCTTTTTCATCTTCCTGCATTTGCAAAAACAAACGAAGACGATTTATATACTCTTCGGGATTTTTTTCTGAAAAAAGTCTACACACCGATTCAGCCGGTGATTCGTTATCGTTTTTCAATCTGTTCACCAGATATCTGTATCTGAGATAGAAATAAAAGCGTTCCCTGATCCATAAACGATCACGCCGACCTGTTCTGTTTTTTTTGAAATAGCGATCCAGAATCAGGGGGGCTCTGTCTTTTTTTTCAGAAAAAATGGAAATAACTTCGTTAAGCCATTTCAGAAGAAATCTGTTTACAAACATATTCCCTACAATGTGAAATAGTATGAAAAAACTTGTTTTTTACCTCGAAACATAGGAAAGGTCGAAGAGAGAATTTTTGCCCGCAGACAATCTCCGAAAAGTGTTGCACGGTATTTTTCAGATGTAAAAATCAGATCTGCGACGCTACCGTCTCCGAGGACTTTTATCTTCATATTTATTGTACCTCTTAGATTTCTATCTCCGGCCTTTATCCGGTTTTCATAACACTCCTGCAGATAGGGAAGAAAAGAATCCATTTTCTTTTTTATCATTTCAGAAGACAGAGATTCGGGTAGATCTCCATCTGCTTTTTTCCAGGCTTTTTTGAGCTTCCTAAGAGATGGATCTGCCTTCTTAAGATTTTTATCATCCGGTCGACTCTCTCGTTTTAATGGATAATCAACTCTCTCTCTCTTCTCGACTTTTTCTTTTACTGCTTCTTTATTCTCTTCTTCTCCGGAAAAAAAATAGAGATAGACAACTGTAAAAGCCAATGAAAACACAAAAACAAAGAGAAAAATCCATAAAACAAAAGAGATGCCTTCGGAGGAATCTTTTGTTGAAACCTCCAGAGCGTCCTCTGAATCTGTGTCTGTGGAATGAATTTTTTTCTGTTCAATTTCTTCTCTTTCCTGTGCTTTTCTGTCAAAAAGCTCTGAATATCTATACGCAAAATCTTCACCATCAAGAGCTTTATCTGTATTTCCTTCTATGAAATAATAGTTGGATATATTTTCTTTGTTTTTAAGATAAAAATCCACAATGGCCCGTTCGTTATAGGTGCTCAGATATTGTCTTGTTTTTTTATGATATATTTTGAAATACACTGAAGCTCCTCAATTTACATATCAAATATTTCATCTTCGTCCACGGTTTCTATTTTTTTGTCCGAAACAGGCTCTTTGAGCAACCCTTTATCAATATATTTTTTTATTTCTGAAAGCAGATACAGATCATCTTTTTCCGGCGTCATATCGAGATAAACCATAATCTCCTGAGCGTTGACCATGAACTGCAGTTTGTCCAGTTCTTTTTTATTAAGTCGGGAGAGTTGTCCTTTCATGGGTATGCGAAAGGTAAGAGAGTTTTCTTCAAGGAGTTGTTTATACTCTTCAAGTTTTTTCCCCATGGAAGCGGTTTCCATTATAAGATCTTCAAGCATATCGTTAACATCAGATTTGCCGACCTTCCCGGATGTATCGAAAGAGTAGTCTCCTTTTTCTGCGAGCAATATTCTGGAAAGGGCTTTTTCATCACAAAAATCTTTGTTTGTGAGGGATTTTGCAGCTGCACAGCCGTTGCTTGCTATTTTAACTTCTATTTTTTCTTCAAAAGGTTTTGAGATATCAGCGTTCAGAATTCCGGAGGAGTCTGACTGAAGAAGAAGAGAGAGAAGGTTTATGGAGGATATATCCTCAAATTTTCCGCTGCTTGACTCCAACTTGTTATCGGGAATAGTTTTGGATCTTCGTATGTCTTTTTTCTTTAGATTTATTCGGCCTACACTTTTTTTGCCGGAATTTTGATCAGAGGAAGCTTTAGGAGAAGGCTTTTTTTTGTTTTTAGTTATTACAGAAGAATCTTCAAGATTTTCATCAATGAAAAATTCTCCCGGCTCCGATTGTTTTTTGTCAGGTTTTGACAATGTATCCTTTACGGATTTTTTATCTGAATCTGCAACCTCTATATCCTCTCCAGCTATTTCCACAGAAACCTCTTCCTCCTCTTTGGGCTTTTCCGCAGGAGAATCCGAAGCGGATTCTTTATCTGAAGTTTTTTCGGGAGTTGTTCCGAGAAATTCAAAAGTTGATGCTCCGATACTGACCTTATCCCCCGGAGACAATTCAACAGGTTTGTTGCCTTCAAGTTTATCGCCGTTAAGCAAAGTTCCATTAGTGCTGTTCTGATCTGTTATGAAAGCTTTTTCATCTTTTGACTTTATTATTGCATGAACTCTGCTGACTCTCTCGTCAACTACAGCAACATCGGAAGTTATGTCTCGTCCCAGAGTAAGGCTGTCTGCAAAGGACAGATGAAACTCCCCGCCTTTGTACTTACCGTCTGTAAAAACGAAATAAAGCTTATTGCTTTTTTTCCCGGCATTTTTTGCAAGCTTGCTGAATTTGCCCATGGTTCCCCCCGTTTAAAAACTACGCTGAAAATGATAATAAAAAAACAATAGTTTTTCAAGTATTTATTTGATTTCACCTGAATCGTTCGATTCTGAGCAATTTATTCATAAATCTTGATTTAAAGATATCTGTGTTATAAGATTATCGACGGATAATTTTAAAGGATCTGTTATGTTTGTTATAAAAAACTCACGATTTATAGTTCCCAATCTTTTTACCAGCATAAGCATGTTGTTGGGATTGACGGCCATATACTCTGCTTTTTCAGGACTCTGGGAGCATGCCGCCTGGCTCATTCTTCTGTCCGCCATAATGGACAAATTTGACGGAACGGCGGCGAGATATCTGGATGCCAACTCCAATTTCGGTGTTGAATATGACAGTTTTTCCGATTTTATATCTTTCGGAATAGCACCCGCCTCTCTTATGGTCAGTTATTTTACAGATTATTATGAAAATGAAAGTTTGGTATATTTCAAAGTGGCCTGTGCTTCTTTCGTTCTTCTTACGGCCATGAGACTTTCTAAGTATAACTCAGGAGAACATAAAGAAACGGGATTTTTTTACGGAATAACCTCGACTCACACCGGCATTATGATTGCTTCTTTTTTTCTTTTTGCTTATCAGTATGAACTTCCCGTTCTTCATGACAGAGATTTTGTCAGCGGTATGATGATTTTTCACGGTATTTTAATGATAGCTCCCTTCAAATCTCCGAAAATGAAAAAGTCAGAAAATACTCTGTATAACTTTTTGCAGACTTTTATGGTGATACTTTTTATTGTTCTTGTTATTTTTCGTGTTTTCCCTGTGATTATCTACATCATGGGATTTATGATACTGGTTTTGGGTACCGGTTTTTATCAATTGAAAAAATTTTTAAATAGAGATTGAAATGTTAAAGAAAAAACTTTGTCAGGGAATAGATTGTTTTGATTTCAATTCTCTTTCGGGGCTTAATACGGCTCTTATTTCCAATCACACATCCATTGATGCTAACGGCAGAAATATTTTTGAACATCTTGAAGACACAGGAATATCTGTTCTGAAAATATTTTCTCCGGAGCACGGTTATTTTCCCATTGCTCAGGATATGGAGTCGGTGGAAGAGACTCCTTCCATAAGAGGAGTTCCCGTAATTTCTTTATACGGTGACAGTTATGAATCTTTAAATCCCGAATCTTCCATGCTTGAAAATGTAGATGTTGTGATTTATGATGTTCAGGATGTGGGAAGTCGGTATTATACATATTTATCTACTCTGTTTATTTTTATGGCGGAGCTGGAAAAACACAAAATTCCCCTCATTGTTCTTGATAGAGTCAATCCTCTAAACGGAACAGATGTGGAAGGAGCTGTCCTTGAAAAGCATTATCAAAGCTTTGTGGGGATGGCTCCTTTTGTTCAGAGACATGGATTGACCTCCGGTGAAGCCGCAAACTTTTATTATAAAGAGCAGGGGTTTTCTTTTCCGATACATATTGAAAAATTGCGTAACTGGAATAGAAAAGACTTCTTTTGCGACTATTCAATTCCATGGATACCTCTTTCCCCGAACATGCCGTCTTTTGAAACTGCCACGATATATCCCGGAGGTTGTCTTATTGAAGGAACTGAACTTTCGGAAGGCCGGGGGACAACTTTTCCTTTTCATGTTACGGGGCATCCGAATATAAATCCTTTTTCTTTGTCAAAGCGGATGAAAAAATACAACTTGCCCGGTGTAGTTTTCATGCCGCTTGAGTTCAGACCGATGTTTCAGAAACATGCTATGAAAAGATGCGGCGGGGTTTTTATGTCAGTAACCGACAGGCGAAAATTCAGGCCTTTGAGAACCTTTCTTTTAATTGTTTCCGAATGTATGGATATGCTCGGCAAAAGAGATTTTTTCAGAGACAAACCGTATGAATTTGTTGAAGACATTCCAGCCATAGATCTGCTTCTCGGGAACAGCAGACTAATCTCAATGTTTTACAGTGGTGCTCCTTTTAAAGAGATGGACAGTTTTCTGCTTGAAGAGGAAAAGAGATATCTCAAAAACAGAGCAGCGTATCTTCTCTACAAATAAAAGACATTGTTTTTATTGACAAACTTTTTGACAACCAATAAGCTGTCTGTGGAAGAACTGTTTCGGAGGGTTTTATGAGGTTTTTTTCTTTTTTGTTTTTAATGATTTTTTTTACGGCGTGCGGAGAAAACTCTGTTTCAATAAAAGAGGAAAAAGACATTCCTGTTCACAATCCTGAAAAAGAAGTTTCGGACACAGATGAAATGGATACCGATACATTTTGCGGAGACGGTGTTGTTGAAGGCGATGAAGTATGCGAAAAAGAAGACACAAAAGATTGTGTGGAAATTGATGCTGAACTTTATGAGTCCGGGAAAGCAGAGTGTCTTGATGATTGTTCCGGCTGGAACACTCTCAACTGTGTTGAAGTTCCTCATGAATGTGGAAACGGGATAGTTGAGAATCCCGAAGTTTGCGACAGTGATTCTGTTCTTTGTACAGAAATAGACGGAGAAAAGTATATTGAAGGAACCGCTTCCTGTCTTGATGACTGCAGCGGATACGACATGTCAGAATGTATTGAAGCTGTTGATCAGAAGTGTGGAAACGGTGTGGTGGAAGGAACTGAAGTTTGTGAGCAGGATGATTTGATTTTGTGTACAAAAATTGACGAAAAACTTTATTCGGGGGGGAAAGCCGTCTGTAAAGACGATTGCACCGGATGGAACATTTCAAGTTGCGATAAAGTAAAATGGAGTTGCGGAGACGGAGTTGTTGAAGGCCCTGAAGTTTGTGAGCAGGGAGACAGCTCCTCCTGCGTGAATATAGATTCCTCACTTTATTCAGGAGGAATGGCACTTTGTGCTGACGATTGTCTTTCATGGAATATAAGCGACTGTATGGAAGAGTCCGATTGTGAAAATGAGTGTTTTTCCGAAAATGTTTTTATATGTGAGGAATCCCGTGTTCTTGTTTGCAAATCGGATAGTAACGGATGTATGAAATGGGAAACTGAAAAAGACTGTTCAGACACCGGTCGGTTGTGTGAAGACAACATTCTTGTGGGGAATACAGAGGATGAAAATGTTATGAACCGTGTTTTCAAGGGAAACATTCTCAAAAGCAACGCCGACCGAAAACTGGAATCCTTCAGTGTTCATCTTTATCCCGAAGTCACTCAGACACTTTATTTTGCGGTCTATAAATCAGGTTCCGAAAGCGGGACATACGAAAAAATAGCCGAAAGTGAAGTGCCCGTAAAAGCTGAAGATTCTTTTTTCAACAGCGGAAAACTTTCTCATATCTCTTCGGGGGAAGATATATATATTGAAAACGGCAGTTATTATATTCTGGGGACATCCTGGGAGTTTGATCTGCTTTCATATTTCAACTCTTCCACACCTTTTACAGATCCTTTGGAAGTTGAAACCACGGTTTTAGGCGATATTGTGGGTGGTGTCACAATTACAGAAAACTTTCCAGTGCCTTCCACGCTGGAATCACCTTCAAACAACAACGCCATCTATCACCAGATATATTATACAGACACCATGGAAACAGATATATGTGTCTGTGATAATTCCTGTACTCCGGGGTCTAACGGGTGCAACGATTCATGGATTACCGAGTGTGCGGAAGATGATTACGGATGTTTTTACTGGGCTGACTTTGAAGATTGTGCGGACAACTCTCCACCTAAAATTTGTACTTCATCGGGAGGAATCGCTTCGTGTGTCTATGATTGTGAAAATGAATGCTCTGAAGAGTCTCAAAAACGCTGTGAAGGAACTATTCTTCAGATATGTGAAACAGGCTCAGAAGGTTGTCTTATCTGGAAAGACCATACAGATTGTGTTGATGACGATAAATATTGCAGTCAGACCGGCGATACGGCGGAATGTGTGGAAAACCCTTCCGAAACAACAGATTCAGTTGGTGACGATTCCCGGACAGGCAGTTCAGGTGGTCCATCTTTCAGGGGAGTTTACTTTTTTGTGGAGCAACCGAGAACATTGACAGAGTACAAAGTCAGGTTATCTTCGCCGGGGACAGAAGGCAGTGAAACCATACCATTCATGATATTTAAAAATGACAGTGAAAGCGGTGAGTACGAGCGAATTTTAAACAAAGATGCAGAGGTTTCCGCACTTGATGGTTATTTTGGGCCGGAGACTATTTCTGTTTATTTAGAGCCTGGATATTATTACATAATAGGCTGGTTTTCACCCAAAGAGGATTTTACATTTTATTTTCACCGAGACTTTTTTTCTCCCCGTATTTATGAAACTGTATTCGGAAAATCAGCAGGCCATGTCCTCATAGATGAAAAGCCCGGAGAAACACATACCTTTCCGGAAGCGGGAAATGCCACCTACCAGATGACACTCACAACGGAATGATTTTATACGACATGTTTAATAATATAAGGTCTTTAGAAAGATAACGAAAACTCTGTATAAATAAATCTATTTTAATTGATATTTTTGCTCAGGCATGTAAAATGTTATTGATTTTTAGAGGAAGTTATGAAAAAAGAGCTTACAAATATCGAAAATTTTCTTAGCGAAATGCTTGAGAAGCTAAAACTCTCCGGTTTGTATGTGTTTAACGCTTCAAACGGATTTGTACTTTCTTCTGTTTTGAACAGTTCTGAAATAGAAGCTGTGGGAACTTTGTCAAGCGGATGTGTATCGGCACTTGAACAACTTTTCCAGCATTTTTCCGGCGGTGAAATAAACTATCAAATTATACGCACTGACAAGGAGATATTTGTTTTTATGCCTCTCGGGAACTCTTATTTTCTGGCTGCAAATGGTTCCGAAAATTTGCGTCCCGGTTATCTGCTAATGGAAATGGAATCTTATGTCGATGAACTTTCTGCCGTAGTTGATGAATTTGTCAAAGACAGTGATGCCGGTATGACCGGGATGGATGTGGATGATATTTCCAGACAGCTGGATGAAGAGTTCGACAAACTTATTTGTGAGGATTAAAAATGGCGTTTATAAATAAATATGCGAAAGAAATAAATTGTAAAATTGTTTATTACGGACCCGGATTGTCTGGAAAAACGACAAATATAGAGCATATTTACAGTAAAATATCTTCTGACAAACGAGGCAAGTTGATATCTTTGAAAACAGACACTGAAAGAACTCTGTTTTTTGATTTTCTTCCTGTAAATATAGGCAAGGTTAACGGAATGAATTTGCGGGTTCATCTTTATTCTGTTCCGGGACAGGTTTTTTACGATGCTTCCAGGCGTCTCATACTCAAGGAGGTGGACGGTATCGTTTTTGTGGTTGATTCTCAGACTGAGCGTATGGACGCAAACATAGAAAGTCTTTCCAACCTCAAGAGAAACCTTCTGATGAACTCTCTGCTTCTTGAAAACATCCCCATGGTTATTCAATATAATAAAATGGACCTCTCCAACTCCATGAGCGTGGATGAAATTCGCTCAGTTATAAATCCGGCTCGTAAATATCAGGAATTTACTGCCAGTGCCGTAAAAGGAGAAAATGTTTTTCCCACATTTAAAACTTTGCTGAAATCTATAATTCGTAAGAAACTTTAATCTGCAAAAATCGCCGATTAACCTTCGGGTGGACATAAACTTCTTAACTTTTAAATGATAGAGTCGAACAATTCAGGTTAAAGTTGATTCTTTGTTGTCAATCTTCTTCAGCAGGGAATATTGCGTCCTTGTTTTCTATGTCAACATCAAGAGCTTCAAGAACTTTTCTTTTAGTTGCAAGACGGCAGTTATAGCCCTTTTCTATACGATCAAGGGTCACCAGCGATATGCCCGCATTGCGTGCAAGCTCTGTTTTGCTTATTAAATTTTTTTCCCGATAAGTTTTGAGCTTTGTGGCTTGACTGTTTTTCTTTTCTGACATAAATCTCACTCCCATTTCAATTAGGTATAATTTTATACAACTTCATACCAATGTCAAGATAAGTTTGATTAATTAATTTTACACAAATTTCGAACATCAAAGAAATTAGCAACTCGAATTACTAACAGTAATGTGTCTCCTTAAATAGACTCATGAGACTGAACAACCAAAGGAGACACAGATGAATAATACCGTATTATTTGTCAGTCGTCATATCCTGTCATTTTCTGCATATATCGAAGCTGTTTTTTCGTTCCCAAGTAAGTGTTTTTTCAGTTTTTATGCGAAACTTGGGTTAACGGACAGACTCAGGAGTTTCCGAATGCTTTCAAAATGTTGTGTGCAACATTGTAAACTATGGATGTCTGAAAATATGGTTTAATTTCAAGAAGAACAGCTCTGCGGGGAGACCACATAAAATTTAAAATAGATACAAAAAAAAGAATCACCAGACATGATTTCAATATGCCGGCAATTATTCCGAAGGTTCGGTTCATGCTTCCGAAAATACCTTCTTTTACTGATATGACTCCGTGAAAAAGCCACTTTAAAATAAGATAAAGAAAAAAGTATAAAAGAAAAAAACCTATGAATTTTGCAAAATGATAAAAAGTCACTCCGACAACATCGAATATTGCCTGTTCCACACTGTTGAGCATGAAAACAAAGAATGAAATAATAAGACAGAAGAGTTTTAGAATTTCTCTGAACCCACCGCTAAGATAACCTGAAAGAATTGAAATTATTATAAAAACAAAAAATATTATATCTGCGATGTTGTTTTTTAGAATCGTTTCCAAAAAATCACTTGTCGTTGTTTTCGGATTCGGGTTTTGAAGATATCTCTTTTTCAGATTCATCTTCAGAAGATTCTGAAACGACTTCTTTTTTCTCCGCTTCTTCCTCTTTTTCAGGTTCATCTTTGTTAGAGTCTTCCTGTTCCGTAGTTTCATGAATCTCTTCGACTGCGGTCTCTTCCATTTTAGTTTCTTCCATCCTGGATTCTTCTGTTTTTTCAGGTTTTGCCGCTGATCTCTTTGCCGGAGAAACATCATTTTCAAGATATTCTATTATGGCCATTTCAGCATTGTCTCCCCGTCTGAACCCAGTTTTAAGAACACGGGTGTAACCACCGGTACGATTTTTAAAGCGGGGAGCTATCTCGTTTATCAGTTTGCTTATTGCTGTTTTTCTTTTGAAGGGAATATGTGCGGATATTTTTTTCATAGCAGCGTTTGTATCCCGTTTTGCAAGTGTAACTACTTTTTCAGCAACCCTTTGAAGTCTCTTTGCTTTCTGATGAGTGGTTTTTATTCTTCCGTACTCTATCAGGCTAACGAGAAGATTTCTCGTCATGGCTTTGGCGTGTTCCGGCTTCCTGCTTAGATTATTTGTTCTGCTTCTGTGTCTCATTTTGTTCTCCTTAGATCTTACTTTTCTTCCAATTTCTTCAATATTTTGGGATTGGGAAAAGAATCTATGTTCATTCCGAATTTCAGTCCCATTCTGTCAAGTATCAACTTAAGTTCGTTAAGAGATTTTCTTCCGAAATTTTTTGTTCTCAACATTTCCGATTCGGTTTTCTGAACCATATCACCGACATACTTTATGTCAGCGTTCTTAAGACAGTTGTAAGAACGAACTGAAAGATCTATATCGTCTATGGATTTATAAAGGTCCCAGTTGACATCCTCTTCTTTGTCTTTTTCAGTAGTATTTTCCTCTTTTGTAACGGTGAAATTGATAAAAGATTTTGTATGCTGTCTGAGAATCATGGCTGAATAGGCAAGAGCATCACGAGGTGTCACAGTACCGTCTGTTTCCACCTCAAAAGTGAGCTTGTCATAGTTAAAATCTCTTTTCACTCTTGCGTTTGTAACTTTGTAATTAACACGCCTCACCGGTGAAAAAAACGAATCCACCGGAATATAAAGTTCCGGAAGGTCTTCAAGATCATGATCTCCGGACTGAACATATCCGCGCCCTGTGCGTACAACTATGGACATTTCCATTTTCTGCTCTTTATCTATGTTGAACAAAAGCTCATCTTTATTGACGATTTTGCATTGAGCAGTGTCTTCAATATCACCGGCCAAAACCTCGCCTTTTTTGGAAACTGAAAGATGAAGAACATGTTCATCGTTTTCATAAATTTTAAATCTGAGCTGCTTGAGATTCATTATTATCTCAACAACATCTTCACGAACACCGGGAATTGTAGTAAACTCCTGTTCAACACCGTCTATGCGTACAGCAACGACAGCACCACCACATATGGAAGATATCATAATTCGCCTCAGTGCATTACCTATGGTCGTTCCGTAACCTCTCATAAGCGGAGCACATGAAAAAACTCCGTAGTTACCTTCGCTGTCTTTATCTTCAACTTTAACCTCAGCAGGCATTATAAGCTTTCGCCAGTTGTCTTTGAACATGAATCATCCCCTCTCTACTTATTTAGAATAAAGCTCTACTACGAGATTTTCCTGAATATTTTCAGAAATATCGTCACGCTCAGGCAAACGCTCAATATTCACGGAAAAATTGTCTTTGTTAAAAACTATCCAGTCCACATTTTTTTCATCCATACCGGCCGACTCGATATTTTCCTTTATTTCAGGTATTTTCCTGCTTTTTTCTTTAATCTCTATGGAGTCGCCTGCATTTACAATAAAAGACGGTACATTGGTTATTTTTTCATTCACCTTGAAATGTCTGTGAAGAATAAGCTGCCTCGCCTGATCTCTGCTTGCACATATTCCACTTCTGTATATGACATTGTCCAGTCGCCTTTCCAGTTGTGTGAGAAGATTTGAACCAGTTGCACCTTTCTGTTTGTCTGCACGCTCATAAAATGTTCTAAATTGACGCTCAAGAATACCGTAGGTACTTCTTAATTTCTCCTTCTCTCTCAACTGAAGCCTGTACTCACTTACTCTGCGACGACCTTTAGATCTTTCACCCGGACCATAGGGTTTTCTTTCAAAAGAACATTTGTCCGAATAACAACGCTCACCCTTCAAAAACAATTTTTCATTTTCTCTTCTGCAGAGTCTGCATTTCGGACCTGAATATCTTGCCATTGGATTCCTCCTTTTCTACTTTATCTCAGGTATAAAAGTTTACACCTGCGGCATCTTATCATTAAACTCTTCTTTTCTTTTTGGGTCTGCATCCATTGTGCGGAATTGGAGTTATGTCCCTTAATAATGTAACATCAAAACCGAGATTTCCGAAAGCACGAATTGCACCTTCTCTTCCGCTTCCCGGACCTTTCACATAAATACTTACTGTCTTGAGACCGCGTTTCATCGCTTTTTTACCAGCATCTTCCGCTGTAACCTGAGCAGCATAAGCAGTATTTTTTTTCGAACCTCTAAATCCGTTAAGACCGGTGGTTGACCAGGCTATAACATTTCCACTCACATCAGTTATAGTAACAATAGTGTTATTAAAACTGCACTGAATATAAGCCAATCCAGTCTGGACTTTTCTTTTTATTATTTTTCTTTTTTTAACAGCCATAATCTATCATCCTCCGACTATCGTTTTACCATGTTTTTCTTGGGACCTTTTCTTGTGCGTGCATTGGTTTTTGTGCGCTGTCCGCGAACCGGAAGCCCTTTTCTATGCCGCAAACCACGATAGTTCCCGAGATTCATAAGACTTTTAATATTAAGTACAACCTCTTTTTTGAGATCTCCTTCAACAAGATAATCATCCTCTATAATCTGTCTTATCTGAACCAGTTTAGCGTCATCCATATCCCGGGCTCTGGCACTACGGTCAATACCAGCTTTGTCAAGTATCTGCTGTGCACTTGTTCTGCCTATGCCGTAAATATATGTCAGAGCGACTTCCATTCTTTTGTCGTCCGATAAATCGACTCCTGCAATACGAACCAATGTAGCCTCCTTACTTAAGTTTTATTATTTATCCTTGGCGTTGTTTATGTTTCGGATCGGAGCATACAACCCTTACGATCCCTTTTCTTCTTATAACTTTGCAATTCTTACACATTTTTTTAACTGAAGCTCTGACTTTCATAATAACCTCACTACCTGTATTATTTCTTTTTAAGCCGTTCAATTATACGGCCGCGTGTCAAATCATAGGGAGAAAGCTCTACACGAACACTGTCCCCCGGCAAAATACGAATAAAATATTTCCGCATCTTACCTGAAACATGTGCCAGCACTTCATGATCATTCTCCAGCTTAACCTTGAACATTGCATTAGGCAATGTTTCAATAATGGTACCTATTACTTCTATTCCCTCTTCTTTTGCCATATTTGATTATCCTCTTCTTCCTTTTACCATTCCTCTTTTACCGCCTATTGAAAACCCCTCATAGTTGTTGCTTATGAGATATGATTCTATCTGGTTTGACATATCCATTGCAACACCGACAACAATAAGTAACGATGTTCCCCCCATGTGAAAAGGAAGTTCCATGGTGGTTCTCAAAATATCCGGTATCATAGATACAGCAGCAAGATATACCCCACCTCCAAAAGTAAGACGGGAAAGAACTGTTTCGAGATAACTTGCCGTTTCTTTTCCCGGTCTTATTCCCGGAATATAACCACCCTGTTTGTTGAGATTTTCCGCAACATCGTCTGTTTTGAACTGAACAAAAGCATAAAAATAAGCAAAAAAGAATATGAGCAGAATAAAAAGCATATTGTAAAGCCAGCCACCTGGTTGAAGCATTGCCTGAAGCGTTCCTATCCAGTCAGCTTCAAAAAATGTTGAAACAGTTGCCGGAAAAACAAGCAGTGCACTTGCAAAAATAGGCGGAATAACACCGGCGACATTCACTTTCATGGGCAGATGAGAATTCTGGACCTGTCGTCCCCGACCCGCAACACTTCGAGCATACTGTATCGGAATTCTCCTCTGTGCACTTTCCACAAATACAATAACACCGAAAGCAACAATCATTACAAGCAGAAAAACAACTATCATCCACGGTTTTATGAGTTGTTTTTCCAACATTTTACCCATCTGAAAAAACATCTGGGGAAAACGGGCAACAATTGAAGCAAAAATTATAAGAGATATTCCGTTTCCTATTCCTTTACCCGTTATCTGTTCACCAAGCCACATAAGAAAAAGAGTTCCGGTTGTGAGAGTCACAACAGTCATTACTCTGAAAAACCATCCCGGATGAGCCACAACAGATTCTCCGCCCGGTCCGGTGATACTTTCCAAAAATTTTGACATCATAAAACCCTGAAAAATACAGAGAAGCACTGTGCCGTATCTCGTATACTGTGTTATTTTTTTGCGACCCTGTTCCCCTTCTTTCTGAAGTTCTTCTATCTGAGGAACAACAACAGCAAGAAGAGACATTATAATAGAAGCACTGATATAGGGCATTATTCCCAGAGCAAAAATTGAAAGCTGTTCAATGGCTCCTCCGGAAAACATGTTGAAGAGTCCGAGGAGTGTTCCCGAACCTTGTGTTGCCATTACTTTCTGCATTACAATTCTGTCCACACCCGGAGCAGTGACATATATACCGAAACGGTACACTGCAAGAATAAAAAGTGTAAACAGAACCCTTTCCCTGAGATCGGGTATTTTGAATATGTTTTTTAATATACGACTAATCAAGCTTTATCTCCTCTGCTTTTCCTCCGGCTTTGGTAATGCTTTCGGCAGCTCCTTCAGAAAACTTATCAGCTCTGACGGTATAAGCCTTGTCAAGGTCAGCTTTTCCTATTATCTTCAAACAATCCCTTTTTCCTGAAACAAATCCGGCTTCCACAAGTACATCCATATCCACTTTGTCTGTTTTAAGGTATTTGAAACTAT
>JAWOGE010000192.1:0-4048 GCA_046497165.1 bacterium
CTCAGATTTTGTGTAACTCTTCTGAATCAGAATTCTTTCTCATGTTTTCTAACTCAGAACCGAACGATTCAGGTTTTAAATGAATGTGGATACATATTAAAAAGTCAGATGAAAACAGGTTGAAAATTTTGCAAAAAAATATTTTCATGTTATACACATAGGTGTATTTGTTTTTTCATGGAGGAACTGATGAAAAGATTGTCTGTTTTTATTTTTGTTGTCTTGTCCTTTTTTATACTGTCGGCAGAATCAGCATCTGACAAATATATAACCGGAGTGTACATATCAGGTATAGGGTGTCCGAACTGTGCTCATAGCGACAAAATAATTTTCAGAAAAGCACTCGATTCTCAGCCGGAGCTGATTCTAATTGAGTATGAAATTTATAAAAAAAGAGAATCCAACAGAGATACTGCTCTGGAATATTTTAAATCTTACTATCCCGGAGAACGAGCCGGAATTCCCTGCATTATATTCAATAAAGAGATAAAAGGAATAGGACGGGATAAAAGTGTTGAAACCGGAACTTCCGCTTCGAAATCAATAAAAGGTGGGAATCCTTTTCCTTCCGCTGACGGAAACACGGTTGATTTTAAAAAACTGGATCTTACAAATTTGCCGGGCAAGATTCAAATATGGCATAAAAACCGAATACTTATAGCAGGTGAAAATGGAAACAATGAAATACTGAAACAGCTTCTGATCTCGGATCATCCCGATGAGATGCTGAAAAGAATCGAGCATGAAAAAACAGAAGCTTTCGATGTTGAGATTTCTCAGGGACATATACCCTTTGAAAATGCTGTTAAAATCGGAGACTGGACCTTCATGTGGAGAGATGAAGAACAAAAAATTCAAAAAAGTCGGAAGGAAGATGAAACGGAAAAGTCAATTACTACAACAGTGGAAAACAAAAGTACCTCGGGGATTCCGACCTATATTTCACTGATACTTCTTGTTTTTTTATTTGCCTTCTATTTTATCGACCGACACAATATGATAAAAAAGGGAACCCTTTCTCCTCTAACTGAAAAACAGAAGAATTTCATTGTGGTGGGAATATCATTGATTTTTCTGCTGAGTTTTTTCGGAATAGCCGCCAATGTTTCTCCAAAGTTTCTGGAAGAGATGGGCTATCAGCTCCCTCTGCCGGTTTTTACGGCCGCAATAGCTGTAGTAGATGGTTTCAATCCCTGTAATATGTTTGTACTTACATTTCTCATGGCTCTCATAGTATCGGTTTCCCATTCACGCCTGAGGATATATATAGTCGGTTATTCGTTTGTTTTTATGGTATACATAATATACTTTCTTTTTATGGCGGCCTGGCTTAACATTTTTAAATATATAGGATTTGTCGATCCGCTTAGAATAGGTATCGCTATATTGGCTCTCATAGCAGGGCTGATAAATTGCAAAGAGTTGATATTTTTTAAAAAGGGAATATCGCTGACTACTTCTGACAAAGGTCGTGGATTTCTTGAAAAGAAAACGAGAAAAGTCAGAAATGTAATTAAAAACGGTTCATTGCCGATACTTATTATATCATCTTTAACTCTCGGTTTTTTTGCATCTCTCATAGAACTTCCATGCACCGCAGGATTTCCCATAGTGTACACAACTGTTCTCTCCGGACTGGAAATAGCGGAAACATCATTTATGCATTATTTCTGGATTGCGGCTTACAACTTCTTTTACATAATTCCTCTCGCTGTGATAATATTCATTTTCGGATATACATTCCGGGGAAAAGCTATCTCTGAAACAGCTGTCAAACGCATGAAATTCATAGGCGGATTTATTATGCTTGTACTTGGTATAATCCTGCTGGTAAATCCTGCCCTTGTGGGAATAACTATGTAATTGACTCCGAAAATTCGGAAAGGGAATCCAAAACAATTCGGCCACTTTTTTCAAGCCGCTGCTTTGAATTATGTCCTCTTGAAATCAGAACGCAACGACATCCTGCTTTTTCAGCAACATCGCTATCATGAAGGGTATCTCCCACAAGAACTGTTTTCTCGGGCTCCGCACCCATCTTTTTAAGAAGTTTTCTGCTGTAAGAGACTTTACCGGCAGCTTCAACATCTTCAGCACCTTTTATGTGTGAAAAAAAATGAGATATCTTCTCTTTTTCTACATGTCTGAGAAGTGTCTGTTCATGCATGGCAGACAGCACAGCCATGGAAATTTTAAGTTCTTTAAATAGATCCAAAACTTCGGGAACATCTTCAAAAAGTCTGACACGATGGATGCTTGCCATATAGTTTTTTAAAAATGAATCTTTCATGTAATCCCAGTGTTTTTCAACATCTACCCCAAGTTTTTTGTAAAAATCTATCACAGGAAATTTAAAATTTTCAAGATAGAAGTTTTTTGTTATCTCAACTTTTGAAATGGGGCGGACAGTCTGAGAAAGAACATCTACAGCTACATCTATGTCATCAATGAGCGTCCCGTTCCAGTCCCAGAGTACACATTCAACATTTTTTATAATCTTTACTGCTTTTTTATTTTTCATGCCTGTTTCCCTCAGAATCAATTTTTGAAAATATCATGTTATCCAATATAAAAAATTTCGGTGAGTTCTCTTTAATATTTCCAAAGGGAGTGAATCTTATACGATTTACGGATTCAGTCAGCTCAACTTTAAATTCATAGCTGTAATTCCGGGGATTCGTTTGCCCGAGATCCATTTCACCGACATCTTTTCCGTTCACGGAAACTTTAAAAATCGCACCTAAATCCGAAGGAACACCTCTTATTTCCATTCTGTAAAGTCCGGGAAGAATTATGTGCTGAGCAAATTCATAATATTGCTCTTCTGAAGTAAAACGACAGTACAGAAGATCTTTTGAAAATTCTTCTTCCGGAGGGAAAATCAGAGGCACATATTCCAGAAGATAAGCTTTATCTCTTATGGGATAGATGTTGCAATAATCGGGAACTCCTGAAACAGGATATTTTTTATCCTCCATCTCCATGTAGATATATCCGGCATCTTTTGAAGGATGAATTTTTTTTATAACAGGCGGATGGATTCCGAATTTTTTGACATCTTTTGCCCCGTGTACAAAGGAAGCCGTATAGTATTCACGGTCTTTATAATAATTCATTGCAAATGAATTTGAATCTTTTCCGAGATCTCTAAGGTAGATAACATTGTTGGAATCATAGTTGGCATGATTCATAACAGCCATTCCCGAAGCAAAAAAACTATGAGGAGAAACAAAGACCACCGCATTTTTGATACCTTTTTTTTCAACCTCTTTTTCAAGTAGTTCTGTGGCATTCCAGAATCCTCTGGAATAGGTTTTAAAAATCGGCGGAAACACGGAAAAAGAAGCATACGCAAAAGAGGATATCACAAAAACACTTACAAAAATTTTTATCAGATATCTGTTTTTTTCATTAACAAAAGAAACTTCTGTAAACCTTATAACTCCGGCCGCAGTGAATATTACGAGAAAAAAGGACACTTCATAAAAATATCTGGGACCAAATACATTTCCATCGAAATAAAAGAAAAAATAACCTGATATGGTGACCAGAAATATGGAGAGTATAAAAAGAAGTTTCTTTTCTGTATTTCTGTTTTTTCCGGGTAAAACAAAACAGAACACTGGAAAAATCATCATTAAGGGATGAGAAAAAAGATTAAGTGCCAACGAGGCAAGGCGTCTGTAACTCACATAAAAAGCATGGCTCCATGTCAACCCTTCCTGCGGAAGAACTACCCAGTTGGAGTTCGGGCATCCCCTGCCTATGCCCAGTCTGTGACAAAAATTACGGGGTTCACTGTAATTGAAATAAAGATCTTGTTTAAAAATAAAAAAATTACCTGTATAAACAGAGTTATACCACAAAAGAAATATTCCCCAGGGAATAAACCCCACTGCAAAATACAGTATGTTTGAAATCAGAATTTTTTTATCTTTAATCATATAAAAAGAGGAAACAGCCATAACAGCAACAATAAAAATGGCATTCTGCGGACGAGTTAACAGCAGCCATCCCATTAAAAACCCGGAAATTAAAGAATATATAC
>JAWOGE010000229.1:0-14487 GCA_046497165.1 bacterium
GTTCTGCATTTGTACCGGAAAATCCTGTCAATGCACCTATGAAATAACTGGGAGAACTCCCGGAATTAAAAAGATATTCGGATATCATGGTGCTTGTTGTACTTTTTCCATGAGTTCCCGCTACAACAACCGATTTTTTATCTCCGATAAGAAAAGTTTCAAGAAAAGAGGGCATTGAATAAACATTAATAGAGGTTTTTCTGATAATGTCAGCCTCTTTGCTCCTGCCGCTCAGAGCGTTACCCACAATAAGCATATCCGGAGGATTGGCTTCCATGATATCGGAAAAATTTTCCATGGGGAAACATTTTATTTCAGCTCTTTCAAGAATATCACTCACCGGAGGATGAAAAGCGTTGTCAACTCCCGAAACAACAGCCCCTGACTTCTGAGCCATCAAAGCCGCACTGCTCATACCGGTTCCGCATATTCGCACAAAAAGCAATTTTTTATCTGAAAGTGAGTTGACCATAGTCAGAAATATCCATCAAAAATGTCCGGACAGATAAAAACCCCAACCCAGCAGAATATGTGATTCGCTGAGAAGACGACCACCATCTTCCGCACCAGTATTTCCGGAACAGTGTGTACAATCATATTTTTCGTCATCAAGACCGGCTATATATCCGGCTTCATCCGGTCTGGCATCGGTAAGGTAGTGTTTCTGTCTGTACCCCACCGAAAAATATCCTCCGAATGAAACATATTCCACAAACATAAACATGGGTTTAATCATACCGCTGAGCTGAAACCATCCATCTTCTCTGGGAAGAATATCCCACTCATCATCAGGATTATACCCCCCGGGCTCTGTCAAATTCGCCGCCCAGCGTGCATCAGTAACGGCATTATAGGCATTTCCTCTGGTGGTAAAAAGCATCTCTATATCTGTACGGATTGTTACTTTGCGATTTTTATCCGCCTGCTCCCAGGGAATAAATTCAGTGCCGGAATTCATTTTAAAAGAATATTTGGGGTTTTTGTAAATGGAACTAGAGGAAGGCACAGGAAGAGAAACCGTAAACATTCCATAGGGTTCCGAAATCTCATAGCGTTTTGAAACAGCCGTTCTCAACTCGAATACAAACAACCCCTTACCCACATTTCCGTTTTTACCAGAAGAGATGACATTACCATCACTGTCTTTAGAATTCATCCCTTCCGGAGTAGCAATTCGAGCAGTTGGAAAAGTGACATCAAAACCGAGAAGCCCTGAAAAATTATTATTTCTGCGTTTCTGATTGAAAGGAGCATAGTTTATACCAAAAGATATGTCCCCCACTCCACTGTGATTGTAATTCAAATTTCCCGCATAAGGGAAAAAGCCTGTACGAGGAAGTGATGAATCCCAAACAGGACCTTCAACAGCAGAATTATAGATCATTGCAGTTCTGTCTTTAAGTACAAACGGGATGGCAAAAGATATGGAAAGATCACGGTAGACACCTATTTCAGCAGCAAGGTTTATCTCCCGGAGAAATCTCATATCGGGATTGCCTTTATATTCAATTGTTTCAACCCGGCGAGAGTCAGTTGTCGAGTAATACCCTCCATTACCTTCATAAAGAACATGCTGGGAATTATACTCCCGTTTAAGACTGAAAAACTCACTCAAATTATTATAATAAATGTCAAGATTGACATCCAGAGGATCGTTGTATTCCACAGCACTGGCCACATCAGTCACCTCAGCTCCGGAAAGTACTGTTGTGAATAACAGAAACAGAAACAAAATCGGCAGGAACCTCATTATTTCGCCTCCCCTCATAATTTTTGACAGTATACGGCACAGAGAAATAATAGTCAAGTTTTTGGGAATTATCTGTGAGTATATTGTAAGGGCGAAAAATTTTTCGCCCTTACCGGCTAAAATGGTGGCAAAGTCCCCCTGTTCTTCTTCAGGAGACAGGAGAGGGTCGGGGTAATGGTTTGGATGGGGCTGTATTTTGACAAAAACCACTGACAATGTTAAGGTGTCTTAAGTAAATTTTCAGGAGGATAGTAAAATGAAATTTTTTGTTATAGCTTTTATTATCTTTTCGATCTCCTGTTCAAAAACAGATAACGGAACAACTCTGGATTCTGAACAGACAGAAGCTGAAACAGACACGACCGATACAGAAACAGGTGATACAGATGAAAAAGATCCTTTTTTTTGCAATGTTCTGGAGAAAGTTGCGGAAAAACATATTGATGTTTCAGGTGTCAGAAACAAAGCTATAGGAATGATAATCAGGGTTGAAAGTCCTGAAATTTCTAAAACCTGTGCATTCGGCTCTGTTATAAAGGGTGAAAATACTCCTCCTGAGGGCAGTGAACAATGGGTTATCGGTTCTGTCTCAAAGATGATAACATCTTTTATTATGGCACAAAAAGCTGTTGAACTTAAAGAACTGTCCGATCATCCTGCCAAAAATTATCTGCCGCCGGAGTGGGCTGTTCCAGATGGCTCTGGAGATAAAAAGTTCACTTTAACACACCTTATGACACACACTTCGGGACTTCCCCGTTATCCTCCTACCCTTCAGGAATCAATTAAAAATGCTTCCAGTCTTGAAGATATGTATGCGGCATGGGAAGAGTACACTATAGATGATCTTGAGAGAGATCTTGCTGAAACAACTTTAGAGTTTGATCCCGAAACCAATTATTATTATTCAGATTATGGGTTTGCACTGGTTCAAAAAGCAACCGAAGAGATCTATGAAAAGCCTTTCCCTGAGATACTTGCAGATTTTTCGAAACTTATGGGACTTAAAAATACTGTTGTTCCCGAAAATTTAAGCGAAAATCAGAAGAGCAATCTTTTTTACGGTCACGGCGGACCGAATATTGTTCCAATGCCGAAGCCGGTTGTAACTCCGGTTTTTACAGGTGACGGCTTTATATATTCAGATGCAGAAGATATGGGAAAATTGCTTCGCATATTTACAGGAATTGATGAGTCTCCGAATGAAAATGCTACGAATACCCTTGAACTTCTAAAAGAAAAAAGGTTCCCGAGAGAAGCCGAAGAGATATCTGTTGCCCAGGGGCTTGGAATAGGGATTATAACTGAAGGAGATTTCACTCTTTATAAAAAAAATGGGACTTCCGCAGGAACCACAACAGCATTTCTATGGGATGAAAAAAATCATCTCGGAGTTGTTGCTGCAGGAAATGTGATTCCGTTTTCAGAAGGAGTGAACCTTGCGGTCTGTGAAACTTACAGCATCATTGCTGAAAATTCGGATATTGAAGTTCCTTCGAAAGTTATTAAATCATGTCAGATAGCTTTTTAAATTTCTGATATTGGTCTCTATAAGTTTGCAACAGCGATTAATACCTGAATCGTTCGATTCAGGTATTAATCTTCCCAGAGATATATATCCCTCTTTTCAACATAATCCAGGCTGACTTGAAGAATTCTTTTGATTGAGTGGTTGAATTTACTGTATTCTGAAAGAATATCCGCAATGAGCAGACGCTTGTTGTGGTCTTTTTCATGTTCAAAGCAGAGAGTGAGATAGAACTCCCTTTTTTTGTTTCTGAGATATCTTTCTATCCGGCCGCTTTTTTCAAGAAGTTCCCGTCTGTAATCTTTTTCAATACACACTTTACGAAATTGTGCAAATACTTTTGCGTGTGAATCCCGTAAAAGTCTGCTTTCTTTATCTGAAAGTTTGTTTTTATTGTTTCCGAGCCTTATGCCATATTTGGCAAGTTCACGGACATGATCTCCCATGGATTCGGCTTCGTCAGATATTTTTAAAAAAAGCCACAGTATTTTTATATTCCTGTTCCGACACACACTTATCTCCTTAAGAACACGCACATGAGCTTCGTCAAGTACTTTTTCGTAGCGTTCTATTTTTTTGAAAAGAGCTGTTTTACCGGGTTTCTTTGTAACAATATAGGAGTATGCCAGCATGCTTGACAGATAAATCATGTAAAAGTCCATTGTTTCAGATAATTTTTCCCGGATAATTTCAGGTTCATCTTCAGGGGTCAGAACAGGAACGGGGACAGCTTTTCTCAAAAGTTTAAACTGCTTTTTTATGAGTTTTTCAGAAACAAGTATAAGAAATTTTCTTACAGGGAAAACCATAACGGCAAGAAGAATCTTCAAAAATGTCATGTATACAGCTATGAGAAATCCCATATTACTGTTTCCTGTAAATTTTCCGAACTCCATAATCAAATATATTGATGGATAAAATATCAGAAACCCCGCAGACATTTCAATGAAATTTATAAAAATCTGCAGAAAGGCTGTTCTTCTGCCCTCAGCGGAACTTTTTAAAGAAGCAAGCAGAGCAGTTACTGTAGTCCCCAGAGTTGATCCCAGAACAATTGCCGCACCACTGTGCAGAGAAAAAACTCCTAAAGATGTTGTTGTTATAACCATGGCGGCAGTTGCACCGCTTGACTGTATAATGGCTGTGAAAAACACACCGAAAAGTGTCAGCAGCAGCATTGATAAAATAGAAACTGAAGCATCGAAATTTGAAATAAATCCGGTAATATCAGGACTGTCTTTTAAAAAGACTAACGCCCCGGACATTGCATCCAGACCAAAAAAAATCAGACCTATTCCTATAAGAAAAGATGAAAACATTTTTAGTTTCATATTTTTAAAAATCAAGCTGCCTATTACCCCGACAGTGAAAACATATATACCGGCTTCTGTTATTTTTACAGCAACAATCCAGGCGGTGGTTATGGAGCCTATGTTTGCACCTATGAGAAAACTCAGCGACTGGGCCACGGATATCATTCCAACAGATGTCATTGAAACCAGAATCACCGTCGTGGCACTTGACGACTGAAAAAGTGTCGTTACAGCGAATCCTGTCAGAACTTTAGTAAAATCTCCACCTGTGTATTTTTCTATTTTTCCACCGGAGGTTCTGCCGGTGAATTCATAAAGAAGAGTCCCCAGTTTCTCCATTCCAAAAAGAAAAAAAGCCAGACCGGCAAGGAGCATAAAAACATTTTGCATCCAAAATCTCCAGACCAATTTATTCCTCGCATATCAAAAAAACATTCTACCTTTCATCGATTCAATCTCAAGATTTTTACTTTTTTCTAAAAAAAAATTTCATGCCTGAATCATTAGGTTCTGATTTAGAAAACATTAGAAAGAGTTCTGATTCAGAAGAGTTACTCAAAATCCGAGGTTCACACTACAGTTAATCGGCGATTTTTCTAACTTCTTATGAACATAGGGTTTTTTCATTTTTCAATGAGAGAGTCGATCGATTCAGGTCATATTATTGATTTTTATCCAGATGATTTGTATAATAAGGCATGATTGTAAGAGATGAAAGGCAAGGCAAAAACCGATGTTTTCCGTACTTATAGTTGAAGACAATCCAAGCATAAGAGCTCTTGTTGCTTTTGCTCTTGAACAGGAAGGATATATTGTTTATGAAGCTTCTACAGGAAAAGAGGGTAAAAAAACAGCCCTGGAAAAAAGACCTGATATTGTTCTTCTTGATTATTACCTTCCCGATACTGACGGTTTCAGTGTCGGAAGATTCATAAGAAATTCCTCCGAGACAAAAAACGCTGTGATTTTCATGCTCAGTGACAGAAAAGATGAAGACACCATAGTTTCAGGTATCAAAACTTTTGCTGATGATTACATCACCAAGCCCTTCGGCCCCAAAGTTCTCATTGCAAAAATAGCGTTAGCTCTGACAAAAAAAAGAAACGGATACAATAATGAAATTAATGTCTGTGATATAACACTTTTATATGAAAGCATGGAGTTGAGGATAAACAATGAGCCCGTCAGTATAAAAAGAACAGAATTCAAACTTCTGAAAATTCTTGCCGAAAATCTGAACCGCATTTTCACGCGTGAAGAATTGCTTCGGGAAATACACGGAAACCACACATATGTATCTTCCCGCACCATAGACAATCACATAAGCCGTCTGCGAAAAATTCTTAAAAAATCTGAACTCAGCATTGAAACCGTAAGACAGGAAGGGTATCGTCTTTTTTTTAATTATTCATAAAAATCGTAATTTATTCTGTTTTTACAACTGCTTCAGGCAGAGTGACTGTAAATTCACTTCCTTTCCCTTTTTCACTTCGGACTGTTACTTTTCCTCCGCATTTTTCAACAATTCTTTTACTCAGAGGCAATCCCATGCCCGTACCTTCTCCTTCCGGTTTGGTAGTGAAAAAAGGTGTGAATATGTGCTGAAGAACCTGTTTATCCATACCGGTGCCCTCATCAGATACACTGATAACAAATATGGATCTCTTTCCATATTTATCCACAACATTTTTTTTATCCAGTGTAATGCGAAGCACGCCTTTGCCAATCTCTTTCATGGCATAACATCCATTAAAAGCTATGTTCATAAAGACCTGTCTCAATTCACTGCCGTTTCCTTTAACAATTGCAGATCTGTTGTAAAGAAAAATAGTTTCCACAGAGATGGCTGCTTCCGAAGATTTTCGAACAATATCGGCAACTTCTTCAAGCATTTCAAGCACATCAATATAGTCATCAGCTCCCTGAAAAACATCCTGTCTGCTGTGACTTGACATACGGGATATGAGTTTTCTGGATTCTTCGGCAGCATCAAGTATATCGGAAGTAAATGAACAGATTGTAGGATCTCCGGACATATCTTCAATCAGCTCGGAAAAACCCTGAATTCGGGTAAGATAATTTTTAAATTCGTGTGTCATTGCTGCTATGGACTGTGATACCGCTTCCATTTTCTGCATACTGAAAAGTTGCATCTCCAGTCTTTCCATCTCTTTTGCATGGCTTTTCATTTCACTGATTTTGTTCTCCAGTTTTCGCTTTTCAGAAATATTTTTCATCACAGGAATCAGCTGGCTGACCATCATTTTTATCATATGTGTTATATCCCCTGAATAAGCATTATCAGCATGTCTGTTTTCAAACAATAAAGCGGCAAATATGCGATCTCCAAAACGAGCCGGAAAACAGAGTGCAGATTTAAGTCTGTCATTTTTAAAATAAGATTCTGCATTTTCAGGGAAATCATTTATCTCACTGTCAAGTCTAAAATTCAAACCTTTTAAAAGGCACTCTTTAAGTGTTTCGACCGGGTATATCTCTTTGTTATTCTCTTTGGAATCGTACACATCAAAACCGTTCTTTTCAATTCGAATAACGGGAAAATACGGAAGATTTTCAATGTTCGGAAAAATCGTAAGGATATCTGTGCGTATATTTTTTTTCATGAAATCAACCAGAGCATCCGCAAATGAGTTGATATCATCAGCCAGACTGAAAAAAGACAGTTCAGAAAAAAGAAACTCCGTGGAGTCTGAAACCATGAAGTGATCTTTTGATGATATTAAATGTGAAAATCTCTTTTCAAGACTCAAAACTTTAAAAACAGCTCCCCATTTTCTATACCTGTCTTTTGCTTTGAGAAAATACACAAGCTCCATTTCTCTATATCCATTTTTTTGTGCCGTTTCTGCCAGATATTCGTAAAACACAGCCTCATGATTAACAAACCCGTTTTTTTCAGCTTTATCGGCAGCATCTCTGACTTTTTCAAAAATACTCAATTTGATATTCTCTCTGTCACATCCTTTAACCGCTTCAAAAAAAGTATATATATGCTGAAAATTTTCAGGGTTAAGTTTGCTCCATTTTTTGAATTTCGCAGTGGCTTTTCGAAGGTGTTTTTTTTCTGCACAAAGAAAACCCCGGCAAATAAGCATGTTTCTATAAAAAGCATAAGAAGCATATTGATAATTGTTCATTATGTCATCTATACTGCCGGCTATTTTTTCTGAAACTTCAGCTGCGGCATCATACTGTTCTGTATGATAGTAATATTTCATTATGAATATACTTGTAAAAAGAGCTATCGTATCATCAAAGTTCTCCGGAATTTCAAAGGAAACAGGTTCAGTGTTTCCAATGAGAACATTCATAAGATGCTTTATTATTTCAAGCTGTTTTCTGATTCTACTGTCCGCATAGCGTTCAAGGATAAATTCACCCCGAGATATATCTTTTTTAAATTTATAGAGAGGGATACCTGAAGAAAATTTTGCGAAAATATACTTTATTGTCGAGTAATTTATGAACTCTATTATTCCAGCTTCAAGAGCCAGATCCACAGCTTTTTTGTAATAGACAAAAGAATCTTTCAGATGGGTGCTCCAGGGCATTATTACATCAGCAAAAAGATGCCTGTTTCTGATTTCAGTTTCCACCGGCATATTTTTGATTCTTTCAGCAATGGACAACCCTTTTTTTCCGTATTTGAGAGCATCGGAATAGGAACCGAAAAATGATTTTCCGGCACCGAAAAAAATTAAAGCGTGGGTTGAGCTTGCCGTGAAACCGTATTTAACAGTAAGTTCTATAATTTTCGAAACAAGCCATATTGAGAGAAATGGTCTTCGGGAAATTATAACTGCAGGAAAAAGTTCATCAAGCAAAGCCATTACAGCCTCTGCACCTTTGTCGGAAACAGGAAGGATTTTTCTCTTTTTTTTGAAAATAACAGACAGATCTCTTATCATTCCGGGATATTTCAAAATCACCGAAAGCTTAGCTCTCTTTTCAGGCATCGTTATTTTCAGTTCTCCGAGGGCTCTGCGCCCTGTTTTCACAGCTTTTTCAAAATCGGACACAATGGTGTAAAGCCTTATTTTCATTTTATATACACTTACTGTATCACCTTCATTTTTACTTTTTTCAATAAGTATGGAAAAAATCTTTTCAAAGAGTTTTATATCACCTGAAAGAAATGCGGATTCAGCATATATTTCATAAAAGGACTTGATTTTTTCATACTCTTTTCTCCACATTTCATTGTCCACAAAAACAGATGCTGAATTAAGAAAACTCAGAGAGATGTCATGGGAAGCAAATGATTGTGAATATTTTGCGGCGATTATATTTGCTTTCAGAGCAACAAGCTTTTCCTCAAATGTAGTCAGTAAACTGCTCGATGCATTATAATATTTTGCCGCATTAAAAAAATTTGTCGGATTTTTCCATCGTGTGCTGTCACTTGAATAACGAGCCAGAACGAGAAAACATCTTAATTTGAACTCCCGGGAAATCATGCTTGATATGACAGCATGGACATGTTTGTGAACAAAACGAAATCTATAGTTCCCACAATATTCAATAACTCCTCTCCTTACTCCTTCGCAAAGTGACTTGAAAATTTTTTCTGAGGAATATTGAGGACTTATTTGTTTTATAAAAGAAAAAGAAAAGTTTTCTTCCGCCATTGCAGAAATAAAAATTATGGGCAGCTCGGAAAAATCCATGGTTTTTACAACAGCCTCTATGGTCTCATTAAGAGTTTGCGGCAACTTAGGATTTGCAGAAGAAAAAAGGGTTTCCATTATATTCCAATATTTTATACGGAATTCACAGTGAAGCGGTGAGCATATATTTCCATTTTTATTTTCAAGAACAAAGAAATCTGTTCCATATAGGAATTTGTATTTATCAGCAAGTTCTTTGTTATATAGCGGAAGTTCCAACGATAAAACACACTTTTTATAAACATCTTTCAACAATTCCGATTCTGTTTTCCTGGCACTGAACAAGAAAAGAACTTTTTTATCAAGTTTACAAGAGAGTATTCGATCTATCATTTTTACACTGTCTCTGTCAGCTTCATCCATATCTTCAAGAACAAGAATCATTGAAGAGGTATAAATTGTCAGCGTTTTTATTATATCTACGAAAAACAGAAGCAGGTGTTTTTCCATATGTTGCAGAAGAACTTCCTGCACTTCAGTAATTTTATCTTTCGTAGCCGTGACGGGAAAAAGAAGCTTGAGAAGAGGAGCGGTAGGACCGAGCAATTTTTTTACCTTTTTTTTCCACTCTTTAAAAGCCTTTACATCATATGAAAACAACCTTTCAATAATTTGGTTTATACTCTCAACGAGAGCTTTGTAGGGTAGATTTTTTCTCGCTGAACGAAAACTCCCGATTCCGCAGAACAGATGCCCCCTTGCCGCTGTTTTTACGGCAAATTCCTTTATTAACCTGCTTTTACCACTCCCTTCGGCTCCTGTTACAAAAACTCCACTTGTATGTCCTGAAAAAACTCTTCTGAAAATCCGGGATATGGAATCAAGTTCATTCTGCAAACCTGCTAAAGGTTGACAAAAATTTATGTTGTAAAAAGGGATCATGGCTTCCGGAGAAAAACCCTTGCTTTTTTCTCTGATATTTTCAAGAATATAAACAACCATACCGCTGTTCTCATATCTGTCAGCAGGATTTTTGGCAAGAAGTTTGTGTACTGTTTCGCAAAATTCCCTGGGAGGTGCATTGTCAATATTTCCAAGATAAGGAGGTTCTTCATTTTTATGGGCATCGAGAACACTCTGAGGTGGCCTATTGCTGAAAGGTGTATGACCGGCAGCCCGATGATAAAGGTTTATTCCGAGATAATAAAGATCAAGACGAGCATCCACAGGCACACTGTTTTCTATCTCCTCCGGTGCAAAATATTCAAAGGATGTGCGTTCTGAAGACTCAGGGAACCACTCAAGAAAAATTTTTCCTCCGGGAAGTGTTTTTATGTTCTCAGGTCTGAGCTCTCCGTATATAATATTTTCAGCATGTATTTTCTGAAGCTCTCCCGCAAGCTTTATTGAATAATCAAGAAGATGACTGTATTGCTCCACTCTTTTCATACATTGTATAATACTTAAAAACATCTTTTTATGCCACAAAAAAAAACAGATTATACTTGCATATGTTTTTATTTGTTTTTTATTTGATATATTTTTATTTTAAGTATAATAAAACAAGCTTATTTTTTACAAAAAAGGGTTGAAGAAATGAAGAAAATTTTTGCAACTATTATTACCTTTGTGTTTTTTACAGGGACTCTTTCAGCTTTTGACCTGGGTGCAGGAGACTGGCTGAGCGGCCAAAATCAGGTTTTAAGTATGATTTTAAAAGAGCAGAAATTTGCCAATACAAAACTTGTAACTCAAATAATACCCAACAGTATCAAGGCTGTTGAAACAGCTGAAAACATGAACCGTAATGTGAAAAACATGAAAAAGCTCAGTGAAGCTGCGGAAAGATACTCTTTTGAGGAGTTTGTAAACAATGCAAGAGGAAATATTTTTTCCGCTTTTCCCGAAATAAGAGAACTCATAAACACAGTAGAATCTCTAAAAACACAATGGAAAGGCATGAGAACATGGGATTTTAAATCTGCCGGCAACCCAAAAAACATGCCTGACGAAAGATTGTTTGAAGATGTTATCTCCTCCTTACGCACAGAGATGGGAAACATGATAAAAATAAGCGGTGTTTCCGGAAAAACATCCACAGTGGATAAAATTGTTTACGGCTCCATGTTTAAATCAGGCATGGGAAGCAATATTCTTCGAGATATGGGACACAAAAAAATAGTGGGCGGCATGATAGACAGATTTGTAAAAAGTACAGAAATAAGAAAAAATGTCATCTCCAAAGCTGTGGCTGCGGGAACTCGTATAACTGCAGAAATACAGCAAAACCAGTCGCGCATTCTTTCGGAGATGAACAGAATAATGAAAATAAAGCATGCTGCGGCAGTTGAAACCGGAGCACACATGGAAAAAGTTGATGAAGCCTTCTACAACGCTTTTGACAAAGCTGTGAAATCTTCGGACAGGAAAAGCATATCGGAACTGCCATGAGCTTAAATATTTTTGAAAATCAGGTTGAAATCAGCAAATATGTTTTACGAATTTATCACGGAATTAGCTTCAATTACCGCATCGGACTTTATTACAGCATCTGATTTTATAAAACAGCCCGGATTAAGTTCGGCTCCAGAATATATCCGTGCGTTTTTTTCAATATAGATGGTATCGGGAAGACGCATGGTAACACCGGACTCCATGAGTTTCCTTTTTATTCTTTTCTGCATATGACTGTCCGCAACTGCAAGCTGATATCTGTTGTTGACACCTGCAAGAGAAACAGAATCCTCCTCCATATAAGCAAGAACAGACACATTGTTTTTTTCAGCAATTTCAACAATATCAGTTAAATAATATTCGTTTTTTGCATTTCTGTTTTCAATCATTGAGATTGCATACTCAAGAAAATTTCTCTCCACGAGATATATCCCGCTGTTTATCTCTTTTATTTTTTTCTGCTCCTTATCAGCATCGGAATATTCTACAATTCTGCTTACAGATCCGTTTTTCTTTCTTATTAGTCTTCCAAATTGACCCGGATCATCAAGTTCGGTGGAAATTAAAGCAAGCTTTTTACCTGAAGCAATATCAATGAATTTTTTAAGAGTTTCCTCTTTTATCAGAGGCACATCTCCTGCTGTTATGAGAAAATAATCGCTTTTTTCATTTACGGATGCAAGAGCTTCCCGCACCGCCCCTCCGGTTCCGTCCTGTTTTTCCTGTACGGATATATTTATGTTTGTATTTTTTATTGTTCGGCAGAATTCGACGACCTTCTCTTTCTTATATCCAACAACCACATTCACCGCATGGGAAAAAGAAGAAAGTGTTTCTATTATCCATCCCAGCATAGGATAGGCTGCTATTTCATGCATAACCTTGGGGATTTCAGTTGACTTCATCCTTGTGCCTTTTCCGGCGGCCAGAACTATGGATTCTATATTCATGATATATCGTCTTTTTTATTATTTATAAGAGGGAAATAGAACCTGAAAGTCACAAAATCCGAATTTTCCTTATTGTCAAGAAACAACGAAGCTTTATTTTTTTCCAGTATTTCTCTAACTATGGCTAAACCCAGCCCTGTACCTCTGTCTTTCGTCTTGGTGGTAAAGAATGGATCAAACATCTTTTTCGAAACATGTTCTCTGATTGCAGGACCATTATTTCCTATCTCTATTATACCCTTTTTGTCTTTCTGTTCAGATTTTATGAAAAGAGTTCTGTTTGTCGGATCCACTTCCTCAAGAGCGTCAACAGCATTGTTCATAACATTGGTAACAAGCTGTATCAGCTCGGATTTTCTTGCCCTTACCATGAAATCCGAATCGACATTGCAGTTGTGTCGGCATATTATGTTGTATTTTTTAATTCTGTGAACCACCATGTTTTTAGCTTCAAAAAGTGTGTCTTTTATGCTGCACTCTTCACATTCTACTGTATCACTTTGACGATAGAACTCTCTGAAAGATCTGAGAAGTTTTTCCATATGCTCCATACCTGCCAGAGAATCATCAAGAGAAGGAAGTAAAATCGAAGAAATAAGTTCGGAGCATTTTTGATCCATATTTTCAAAGGACATTTTTGTTATTGCATTTTTTGAATTTTCTATGTTTGCCTTTACAGAAGTTAGAGGAGATGTTATTTCATGAACAATTGAGCTCACCATGGTTCCTACAGTAACAAGTCTGTCCGCATGTATGAGCATCTGTGTTCTTTCGCGTACTTTTTCTTCAAGATAGAAACGATATTCCAGAAGTTTTATGTGATTTTTAAGTTTTATGGCAAATTCATACCATTTTATAGGTTTTTCCACAAAATCTATACCACCTTCTGAAAGAGCTTTAGCTTGCACACCTCTATCAATGAGGGATGTGTCTCCGGTTGTGAAAATTACAGAAATATTCTTAGATATGTTCTGCAGGCGATTGTAGATGTCAATACCGTTAACAGCACCGAGATTGATATCAAGAAGAAAAATTGTTCGGGGATTTTCTTCAGCCATTGAAAAAACCTTTTCCGGATCAGAAATAAAATGTCCCTTGACCTTTGGAATCAGCTGCTCAAGACGTGCTTTGGCTATATATAAAAACTTGCTGTCATCGTCAACTACACAGTACTGCAGATTGTTATCTGAATACATATTCACCTTGTCATCAATCAATCAGAGAAAGCATTATGGAAGACATGTGGGGACCGTAAAGCTCCGACGCTGTTTTTTTTATTTTATCACCCATCTCTTTTGTTGTTTCATCCGGGATGGAAAGCTTTATTCCTATACCTTCTTCATTTTTATGGTTTTTTCCATGATAAGAAACAACCCCGTCTATTTTTACATTGGAAATTATGTCTTTTACGCTTAAATCAAACTGTATAGATGTGCCCTCGGGATATTTTTTTTTCATTTTCATGAAAAGCCATCCCTTATTTATGGATTTAGCATAATCCAGAAAAAAAGTATTGAATTTTCTGTATTCAACTTTAAGAGTTACAGGCTTGTCACTCATAAGGTTTTACCCCGTCTACAACTTATAAAACCGATCTATTATAACACATCCTAAAAAAAAATCCAGTATAAGAAAAAATGGCAGGCGGGACGGGATTCGAACCCATGGCCTTTGGCTCCGGAGGCCAACGCTCTATCCAGCTGAGCTACCCGCCCTTAGAAGTTATTTTCTTCTGTTGGAGTCTTGAATTTTCTGTTTTTTTCTTACAATTTGTCTTGTCAGTTTGTCAACACAACCGTCTATTCCGGCATTAAATTCGGTTTCGCTTGTTTTTGCTATAAAATTGTCACCGTGGAGATTTACT
>JAWOGE010000230.1:0-9228 GCA_046497165.1 bacterium
GCTGGATATCGAGCTTTATCTCGAGGCGTTTCAGAAGTGTGAACAAAGATGTCATGGAAAAAGAGCATTTCAATAAACTGCTTCGCAAGCGTTTTTTCGATATACTTTTAAGTGTTGACGCGGCCATTGTCATATATAAAGAGGGTGAAATAGTATTTTATAACAGATATGCCGAAAAATTCGGAGACAGACTTGACTATATAGTTGAAAAGATGCTTCTTGAGATGAACGGATTCAGAAAGTGGAACGAGATGGAGCTGGGAAACAGTTTTTTCAACTTTATAGTGCTGGAGTTCCTTGAAGAACAAAAGGTTATTATGTTTTCCGATATAACTGAACTTAAGCGGAAAGATATGGAAAATGAACGCACAGAAAAAATGGCCGCCATAGGAAAACTTACGGCATCCATAGCCCATGAGATCAAAAATCCTCTGACTTCGCTCATAGGTGCCACTGAAATAATAGTGAATGAGGATGCCGATGAGACAGACAGAAAACAACTTTTGAGAATTGTTCGCAGAGAGGGAAAAAGAGTAAAGAAAATGCTCGACGATCTTTTTAATTTCACCAGCGAGTGCTCTGCGGAAAAAAAACCTCTTTTTTTAAACAACATAATAGAAGACACCGTTTTTCTTCTTAAAAAAACAAATCGAAACATATCTTTTCATACAGAACTGAAAAAATTGAGTATAAACGGTAACGAAGACAGGTTGAAAGAGGTGTTTATGAATATATTTCAAAACAGCATTGAGGCCATGGATGGAAAAGGCATGATAACCGTTATTATGGATAAAAAGAAAGATACTGTGTTTGTAACTGTAAGAGATGAGGGAGGAGGATTTCCGGAAAATGCCGGTGAAAAAATTTTCGATCCGTTTTTTTCAACTAAAAAAAGAGGTACCGGTCTCGGACTTGCGTTGGTTTATAAAATAATTACAATGCATGGGGGCAGAATTTCAGCCGAAACAGTAGACGGCGGAACAGAGGTTGAAATAAAACTCCCGGAATACAATGGGGATGAAAAATGAACAGAAAAAACATACTTGTGGTTGACGATGAACTGAGCATGCGTCAATTCCTTGAAATACTCCTTAAAAAAGAGGGTTACAATGTGAGTGTCGCTGAAAACGGAGATGTGGCTCTGAAAAAAATCAGATATGTAAAACCCTCCGTTGTGCTCATGGATTACAATATGCCCGAAAGCATCGACGGCGTCGAACTTCTTGAAAAGATAAGAGAGGTTTCCCCTGAAACCGAAATAGTCGTAATAACCGCCTACGCTTCAACAGAGCAGGCCATAAAAGCCATTGAACTGGGAGCTGTTGATTATGTGAGCAAGCCCTTTAATGTGAAGGAGATAAAAGATATTGTCAGGAAAGCTGTCAAAAAAAATGTTACTGGAAAAACTTTGCCGGTTCATGAAGATTCTGAAGAATCCGTTCCTGTTTCCATGGTGGTGGAAAGTCCCGGGATGAAAAAACTCATAAGTGAAGTCGATAAAATTACCGCTTCCGATTCCACTGTTCTTATCAGCGGGGAAAGTGGAGTGGGCAAAGAGGTTCTTGCGGAATATATCCACAGAAGAAGCGGGCGTGAAAAAAACTCATGGTATGCAATAAACTGCGGTGCAATTTCAGAAAACCTTCAGGAAAGTGAGCTTTTCGGTCATGAAAAAGGTGCTTTTACCGGGGCTTATGCCCGCAAAAAAGGTTATTTTGAAGCGGCAAACGGCGGAACCCTGTTTCTTGATGAAATAGGTGAACTTTCTCAGCAAATGCAGGTTAAGCTTCTGCGAGTCATACAGCGAAAGCGTTTCACCCCTGTAGGAGGCACAAAGGATCTTCACACGGATGTAAGGCTCATTGCCGCCACGAACAAAGACCTTGCAAAAGAGGTTGAGCAGGGTAATTTCAGAAAGGATCTTTTTTACAGAATCAATGTTTTCAATGTTTATATTGAACCTCTGCGAAAAAGAAAAGAGGATATAATTCCCCTCGCCCATGAATTTTTGAAAATATACGGTGAAAAAAACAAAAAAAATTATCGTTTTTCAAAAACTGCCGAAGAGAAACTTCTGTCTCACAATTTTCCCGGAAATGTGAGAGAGCTGAGAAATATTATCGAAAGAAGCTGTGTCACAACTGATAAGGAAATTATAACAGCCGAAGATCTTCACATTACAAAACATGAGTTTGATGTTTCAGACAGAGCTCCGGCAGTATCTCCCGACTCTCCGGTTTCACTTGACAAAGTGATTGAAGAGGTTGAAAGCAGATATGTAAAAGCCGCCCTTGAAAAAAGTGACGGCAAGCTCAAAAATGCAGCGGACATGCTCGGACTTTCTGTTCGTTCTCTTCGTTACAGAATACAGAAACTCGGTCTGAAAGAAAACGGCACGGGAGATAACACCGGTGATTTATAATCTGACACTTGCTGTTTTTTCACTTATATTCGGTCTCATTACGGGAAGTTTCCTCAATGTGTGCGTATACAGAATCCCTGCAGGAAAATCTATTGTCTACCCCAACAGTGCCTGTCCGTCCTGCGGTACAAACATAAAATGGTATCACAACATACCGGTTTTCAGTTACATTTTTCTCCTCGGTCGTTGTGCCTACTGCGGAAAGAAAATATCCATAAGATACCCTGTGGTTGAAATGTTAAACGCAGTACTTTATCTTGCGGCTTTTGCAGTGTACGGGCTTTCTTACGATATGTTTTTCGTATGGATTTTCATGTCGGGTATGATAGTGATATCTCTGATAGATATCGACACTCAGGATGTATACTACAGCACAGTGATTCCACTTATTATAACCGGTATACTCTGGGGAGCTCTTTCGCCTTCAAAAAATGTCTGGCTCTCTCTTACAGGTGGCGGAGCAGCCGCAATTTCACTTATTGCAGTGACGGCTGTTTTCTATGCTGTAACGGGTAAAATAGGGATGGGAGCCGGTGACACGCTTATTTTTGCAGCTGTGGGCACACATGTTCACCTGTTTTTTCTGCCCTATGTTCTTCTTCTCGCCTCTGTTTCCGGAATGATTTTTTACGCTGTTGCAAAAATTGTTTTCCGCAGAGACAAAATCGCCGGAAATATCAGGGAGAGCGATTTAAAGACAGACAAAAGCGAGGATCTTGAACGGGCCATATATTTCGGGCCTTTTCTTGCTTTCGGAGGGGCTGTTTTTGTTCTTGTTCCCTACGAACTTTTTGAACTTTTCATTTTAGGGTAATATCAAATGAATTTTAAAGAGAAGGCTTTGAAATATCACTCGGATCTGCCATGCGGAAAAATTTCCGTTGTACCTGTCAAACCCTGTTCAAATCAGGAGGAGCTTTCACTCGCCTACACTCCCGGTGTCGCCTGTGCTTCTCAGGAGATAGCGGATAACCCTTTAGAATCCTTTAAATATACGGGAAGAGCCAATTTAGTTGGAGTTGTAACCGACGGCTCCGCTGTACTCGGGCTGGGAGATATAGGCCCGGAAGCCTCCAAGCCTGTCATGGAGGGTAAATCGGTGCTTTTTAAGCGTTTTGCGGGGATAAACTCTTTTGACATCGAACTTAAAGTTTCTGATACCGATATGTTTATAAAGCATGTCAAAGCCATGGAACCCACTTTCGGGGGAATAAATCTTGAAGATATAGCTTCTCCCCGCTGTTTTCAAATTGAGGATGTTCTTAAAAAAGAGCTTTCCATTCCGGTCTTTCACGATGATCAGCACGGAACAGCTGTCATTGCGGGAGCGGCCCTTTTAAATGCGGTCGAACTCACCGGAAAATCATTTTCCGGCATGAAAATTGTCATATGCGGAACAGGAGCCGCCGGAGTTGCTGTTTATGAGCACATTGTAAGAATGGGGGTCGAACCTTCGAACATAAGCTGTTTTGATATCCACGGAGTTTTGTACAGAGGACGAAAAGAGAAGATAGGTCCCAGGCATGAAAAAATGTTCAGAGATACGGAAAAACGAACCCTTAAAGATCTGATGGAAAATGCAGATGTTTTTATTGGTGTAAGTGCCGGGGGAGTTGTTTCCGGTGAGATGATATCTGTTATGGCTTCAAAACCTGTTATTTTTGCACTTGCCAATCCCGAGCCTGAAATATCTCCGGAGATTGCAAAAAAACTGAGACCGGACGCCATTGTCGGCACAGGAAGAAGTGATTTCCCCAATCAGGTGAACAATGTAATGGGATTTCCGGCCATATTCCGCGGAGCACTTGATGTCAGAAGCACTTCTGTAACATCGGGGATGAAAATTGCCGCAAGCAGAGCTCTTGCCGAACTGGCCAGAAAAGCCGTTCCCGAAAGTGTTTTGCTTTCATACGGGCTTGAACAACTTGAATTCTCCGAAAACTATTTGATACCCAAACCCTTTGACAGGCGTGTTCTTGTTGAAGTTGCTTCTGCTGTGGCACAAAAAGCTGTGGATGAGGGTGTGGCCCGTGTATTTCCGGACATGGAAAAATACAGAGAGAAGCTTGTGAAACTGTCTGAATTTCTGGAGGAGAACTATGGATAAAGGTTTTGTTCAGGTTTACACAGGAAACGGAAAAGGAAAGACAACAGCGGCACTGGGCCTTGCAATGAGGGCCGCTGGAGCAGGTCTTAAGGTTTTTGTTGCTCAGTTTGTCAAGGGGATGAAATACAGCGAACTGAAATCTTTTGAAAACATTGAAAATATTCAGATACGACAATACGGGCTGAGCTGCTTTATAAAAAAAGAGCCCTCCGCTGAAGATATATCCGCAGCAAAAAAGGGATTGGAAGAGGTAAAAACTTCTCTTAAAGAGGGTTGTTATGATCTTGTGATTCTTGATGAAGCAAACATAGCTCTATATTACGAACTTTTCTCCTTTGAAGAGCTCTGGACCGCCGTTTCAGAAAGGGCTGAACATGTGGAGGTTGTAATTACAGGCAGGAAAGCCCCGGCGGAGCTTCTGGAAAAAGCGGATCTGATTACCGAAATGAAAGAGATAAAACACTACTACCAAAGTGGAGTTCAGGCAAGAGAAGGTATAGAAAAATAAGGAAGTTGTCATGAAAAAAATTCTGGTTGTCTTTTTGGTTGTTTTTATTGCGACTGCTGTGTATTTTTCCGTGAGATACTATGAGTACCGCAAGTTTAAGGAAAAAAAAGCTGTTATTGAAGACCCTGTCACTGTAAATGTCAGTCCCGGTAATTCCTGGGGGAAAATATCCCGAAAATTGAAAAAAAAGGGTGTTGTGACTTCAGCGGAGCTTTTTCGCTTTCTCATTCGTGAAAAAAAACTGGACAACAAACTCCAAACCGGGGAGTTTGAATTCTCAGAACCTGTTTCTCCGGTGGAGGTGGCCGAAATAATAAGCAGCGGCAAGGTCAAACTTTACTCCTTTACCATTCCCGAGGGTTACAACAAGTACGATGCGGCAGAAGTTTTCAAACAAAAAGAGTGGATCAATGAAAACCATCTTTTTCTTAATTACTGCAACGACCGTTCATTTCTGAAAAATCTGGGGATGACCCATGACGGAAGCTGTGAAGGTTTTCTTTTTCCGTCAACCTATAAATTTCCCCGGGGAGTGAACATTAAAACCGTCATCACAAAGATGTACCGTGATATGAAAAAAACACTGAACTCCTTTTCAGAGGAGATAAAAAAATCCGATTTTAACGAATACAGACTTCTGACCATGGCTTCAATCATAGAAAAAGAGACAGGTGCCGAAGAGGAGAGGGCCCGAATCGCTTCGGTTTTTTTAAACCGCATTGACAGAGGGATGAAACTTCAGACAGACCCCACAGTTATTTATGGAATGCTTCCCGAATTTCAGGGAGATCTGAAAAGCAGGCATCTTTTAAAAGATCACGAATACAACACATACACAAGAAAAGGTTTTCCGGCAGGGCCCATATGTTTTCCCGGAAAAAACTCCATAAAAGCTGTACTTTATCCCGAAGAGACCGATTATCTTTATTTTGTATCCACAAGAAAGGGTTTTCATTATTTTTCAAAAAACCTCAGAGAACACAACGCCGCCGTGGAGCACTATCTCATAAAAAACAGAAAAACCCCCTTTATCTGGAAGGGCAGATGACGGTTCCCGAAATTTTGTGACAAATCTTGTCACTTTTTTACAAAAGATGTTGCTTTTTGAAACTTTTTTGTGAAATCCATTTTTTTATACAAAACATATTTTTATTATGATTCCTGTTTTTACGGTGGCTTACAAAGTTTTTTTCTGACACGATTTTTCAGGCACGACTTTTGCTTGTATTGAGGATGCCTTGTTAATTAACTTTTTAGAGGAGTTTATCATGAAAAAAGGTTTTACACTTATCGAACTTATGATCGTTATTGCGATCATCGGAATTCTGGCCGCAGTGGCCATCCCCATGTATCAGGATTACACGCGCAAATCACGAACATCCGAGGTTCCCACCATGCTCAAAGATATTGTAAAAGCACAGATCGCTTTTAAAGAGGATGTCAATCGCGGGGATGGTTCTTTTGCAACAACTCTTGTTGAGCCAGGTAATGTAGGTGCTGCGAACACAGACTTGGTTTTTACAACTTCAAGCGGCACAATTAGTGGTGGTGAAGCAACGGGGCAGTTTTACAATTTCGGTATTAATGATGAAACTAAAGCCCCCTGTGCGGGTGATCTTTCTGATCTTACCTATGCAGATGCTGTTAGTGATGATCAGGTACCGGCAGACTGGACCGCAGCAGGAATGAATACTGACATGAGTCTTTGTCATGACAACAATTAGTAACATCAAAACTTGTTGATTCAAGGGGCTCTTTTGAGCCCCTTTTTTTTATTTCAGGGGTTTTTTTGAATCATGAAAAAACTTTCGGTTTTTTTTGTTTTTGTTATTTTTATCCTTTTTTTCAACGGTCTGAACAACTCTTTTATTTTTGACGACACCTCTTTAACCGTTGAAAACAGTGTTGTGACTGAGGGCTCTTTTGTGGATGTTCTCACTGCCTACCGGCCTGTCAGAACTTTTTCCTACTGGCTTGATTACCATCTGTTCGGCTCTTCACCGTGGGGTTTTCGGCTCATGAACATCTTTTATCATATAATGACAACTCTTGGATTGCTGGCACTTTTCAGGGTTATGGGCATGTCAAGGCGGGCCTCATTTTTCGGGGTGCTGCTTTTTGCGTCCCATCCCATACACTGCGATGCGGTGACCTATATTTCCGGCCGTCGCGATGTGCTTTCGGGGATGTTTTTTGTTTTCAGCCTTCTTTATTTCATTAAATATTACCGTTTCAGGAAACATTCTGACAAACCTTCAACCCGCTGGATGATTTTTGCACTGCTTTTTATGTTTCTTTCCTATTTTTCAAAGGAGACAGGGGCGACAATTCCGCTTATCTGGCTGCTGTATGTGCTGTTCCACGACGGAAAAAAGGTGCTTGAAACCCGCTGGTTTTATCTCATGAGCATGGGAGTTCTCGGAACTGTTTCCATCCTTGCACTTTATACAATTCAGGAGGGTGCGAGCTCTTTAATCTCTTTTTCTTCGATTAATTTTCACGGTGAAAATCCGGTGACACACTATCTCACGGCTTTGACACTGCCTGTTTATTACATAAAGCAGACAATATTTCCACTGCAGCTTCGTATTGACAACATAAATTACGAACTTGTAAGTTCAGCGGCATCTTTGCGACTGTGGTTTTCAATTTCCGGCATTGCGGTCTATTTTGGAATAGTTTTTATGCTCATCAGAAAAAACATAAAAAACGGAGGCTCACAAAAGCCCCTGTCTCCACTTTCACTTTCAGCTTTTTTCATGATCTTTTTCATGCTCACTCTTTTACCCATGCTTCAGATTGTTCCGCTTCATGAAATTGTGGCCGAGCACTATCTTTATCTTCCCAGTGCCGCTTTTTGCGGAATAGCCGGCATTGCGGCCGGGCGAGCCTGGAAATATGTTTTTACGGAAAAATCCAAAGTTTATCCTCTGTGGGTTCCGCCGGTTCTGCTCACTCTGTTTTTCTCCACTGCGGTTTTTTTCTCATGGCGGACTGTCACAAGAAATATGGAGATGAAAAACTGGTGGACACTGCTTCATGCCGAACAAAAATGGGGAGAGCTCAGTTATCGGGGATACTATACCCTCGCAGGTGAATATTTTGCCCTAAGATTTCCCGAAAGTGGAAAAAAGCTTCTTGATAAAAGTCTGGAAAAAGAGTTTTATGACGAAAATTCATACACCAATCTCATGCGTTATCACTTCATGAAGGGGAACCCTGAAGCCGCTGCGGAGGTTTTTGAAAAAGCTTTAAAGGAAAAAAACTTCGGCAGGGCCTCGTTCATGATCGATGGTGCCACCGCCCATTTTCTCACAGGTCGATGTTCCAGAGTTCATTCTATTATCAAAAAAACAAGGCCTGAACGCATAAGTCACAGAAAAGAAATAGCTTTTCTTGAAATCTGTCCGAAAAATCCTCGGGAACTTGTCAGTGAAACATGCACTGACACAGCCTCACCGCTTTTTTGTGAAGCCGATGCTCGTAAAAACTCATCAAAACTCATCGCTTTTCAATTGCTTCAGGAGCATCTCAGACAAAACCCCATGGATCGTGACGCACTTTTGATGAAAGCTGAACTGCTTTCACAACTCGGAAAACTCCGTGTGGGAGCCATCCCCGTTTACAGAAAACTCATTGAGAACTTTACCTGGCCGGAAAAAAGAAAACATAAAATCATGTCTAAATACGCCATGCTGCTCATGAAAACAGATATCCCCGAAGCCGCAAAGCTTTACAAAAAAATAGAAAAAGAGTTTCCCGAAAACAAAAAAACATCACAAATAGTCAAAATTCTTGAAAAATACCAAAAAGATATCCTGCTGGATAAAAAACACTACAGATTGGATATCTGAAGCCGTTCTGCCACAGACAGGCATAGATTTGCCTCTACCTTTTACTTGAACGAAGTGATTGATCTCTCCTGCATCAATGAGAGAGTCGGACGGTTCAAGTTCAAGAACTTTTTTAACAGAAAGACCTGTTATGGATGAAACTGTTTCAACGGGTATTTTGCAACGAAGAGCTTTTTTACAGGCTTGCATTATTCCCTCTTTCATTTTACCCTCAGACGCTTTCAGCACCAGCTCCCTGCAAAAGGGAGGTGTCACGCAGTGACGGAGGGTATTGAAATCTTCCCCCCTCGCTTTTACAAAAAGAGGGGGACCGAGGGGGAGAGTTTTACAACTGACC
>JAWOGE010000237.1:0-9989 GCA_046497165.1 bacterium
TTTATAGCGGCATTGAACAATGCTGAATCAGCGGTATCGGCTCCGGGATTCTCTTCAACGAGCCTCAGATACTCTTTTGCGGCTTTTTCATATTTTTCTTCTTTTTCAAGTTCCTGAGCATACTGAAATAAAGCACCTGTTCTGTATGTTTTGAATTCTTCGCTCTGCTGTGTTCTTTCATCCCCCACACCTTCCAATCTTTCCTGAAGTGTTTTAGCCCACTTAGCCACATTAACCCAGTCTTCTTCATTGGAATAACTTGTAATTACATCACGTGCGGCATTCAAAGCAACGGGGTTTTCCGGAGATTCGTCGATTATACTCATATATCTTTTTCTGGCTTCTTCATATTTTCCGTGATCAAAAAATATTCTTGCTGTGTTATATTCCACAGCAGCTTTATTTTCAACTTTATCCGCTGTACTTATATAAATGTCACTGGCTTCAATAAGCTTTCTTTCAAGTTTTGAAAACGGCTCCCCTTTTCTGTCTTCCGGAAGCCCTTCAACCTCCATGTAAGCTTCCCATATTCTGCTGTAACACACATATGTCTGCAAAGCCGCATCCGCCTTAAATCTGTCCTGATTCTCATCGTCACGAACACGCTCATAGGCAACAACGGCACGGGGAATTTCATCTGCGTAAAACAAAGCATCCGCATAGTTGTACATTATTTCATAACTCTCTGATGTATAAGGGAATTTATTCAAATATTCAGCGTAAACCTCTGCCGCTGTCAAATATTCTTTTTTTGCATCTTCAGATCTTCCGTCTCTTCTGTAAGATTGTGCCTGCCTGTGGTGATAAGATGCCGTATTGAGAAGAGATTTCTCTGCCATTTCGGCAGCTTTTTTTACAGCAGTAGCATTTGCTCTGTTTATTCTGGCCCATTCACCGTCTCTGTCATATTTACGAGCAAAAACCTCTGTTTCTTTTCTTGCGAGGTCAAATTCACGCATCTTATTGTACATCTCTATAAGTTTTATGTGCAGTTCGGGAGCCTCTGTAAAATAAGGATGTTTATTTAAAATATATCTGTACGCTTTTTCCGCCTGTTCATAATTGCTGTTTTCAGAATAATAAGTTCCCAGTCTTTTGAAAACATCTTTTTCAAATTTTTCACCATCCATTGATTCAAAATAATCTATAGCTTTATCAACGCTGCCCCACTCTTCATCAGCAAAACTTATGGCAACATACTGGACAGCTTCCTTTCTTAGATCCTGTCCGCGCAACTCACCCTTTTCTTTCATTTTATCCGCAAAATTAATAAGAGCCACGAACTGATCCACGGCTTTCTGAAATTCATTGCGTCTATAAAGTGTCCATGCATATTTATAAAGTATTTTATCGTAGAAATCACTGTCTTCAAATTCTATACCTTTTTTGAAATATTCCTCTGCCTTTTCAAGGTCATGCCCTTTATAAGCATCAAAATAGTGATCCCCTATTCTGAGATAGATTTCTGCTTTATAAGGAGTTTCTATATCTTTTTCTATTATGGTTTCCCATACACTGACAGCCTTTTCAAACTCTTTCATTTCATTAAGACAGTAACCCAGCATATAGTATGTACCACCTATATATTCAAAATCAGGAAATTTTTCAATAATATTACGATAAACACGAACACTTTCTGAAAAATCAACCACCGGAAGTTCCGGCTCTTTTTTTATACGACCCTGTTCATAATCAGCAAGTAGTTCATCGTATCGAGTGTTTTCTTCTTCAAATTCCAGAAAGGATTTTTCGTAATAAAGCTCCGCAAGACGATACATGGCACCCGGTGTATACTCTCTGTTATCAGGGTACTTTTCAACAAAATTTTCAAAAAGAACAAGGGCATCGGCTCTGTTGGAGATCTCTTTTTCTATCTGATTTTCAATGGGCTCTCTGTATTTTTGCATTATGCGATTTTCCCGCTCCATAACTTTGCGCTCCAAAAGAGAGCGTATGGACTCCTGATATTCTTTTATCCGTTTTTCATAAAGCAAAACCTGTCTGGCAACATAATTTTCCATATATTTATCAATATCTACAATAAAATCACTCTGGATTTCAGAGGGAATTTTCTCTTTTTCAGAATCTGTCTCTTCAGCTATTAGATAAAAAAAACAGATAAAAAAAGCTGTGAAAAAAAATATTTTTTTCATTGAATGTTTTCCAGTGTCTGTCTAATTCTTTTGATTTCACGACTTCTTTTCATTCTGAGATTCAGTATCTCTTTGGTAGCATCCTCTTTTCTCTGCCAAGCAACATCAATTATTCCGAGATCTGCTTGAAGAACTATATCTGAAAAGGTATTTTTAACATTATTTATATTTGAATACATTGCAAGATTCATCATTTCACTGATTTTACTTCGAAGAACCACGAGCTCACTCTTATATTCCTCTATTTTTCTCTCTTCGTTTGTATATATTTTCTTAATGTTTGACACTTCGTCTCTTACAATCTCGTTAAGATTTTCTCTGAATTTCTGGGTGTTTTTCTGAAGAAGATCTATCCTAGAGTTTTGTTTCTGAAGTTTGTCCGACATCTTTTTTGAATAATCGGTTTTTTTGTTTGAAAGCAATTTTTTCTGTTCTTCTATGATTTTCTCATAACGCTCCCTGATAATAGATATGCTGTCAAGCAATGTTCCTTTTAAACGAAGCTCATTTTTTTCATCCATAAGCTCTTCCCGTGAACTTTCCAATAAAGAAATAAGCTCTTTTATACGATCTCTTTCATCATTGAAACGCGACATAAACTCATCTCTATCTTCGGCATTCGAAAACTCCCTTTCATAGTAGTTTTCTATGCTTTTCAACCCTTCCATAAGACCTTTGACTTCTATGGAAAGAAGATGAGCTTCCTTTTCCATATCAAGAACAGCACTGACATATTTCTGCTTTCTTTCCTCTATTTCTTCAGAACTGCCGGGTAATCCGTTTATTTTGTTAAGCAGAAGTTCTTTTTCATTTTCAAGTACATCATATTTTTTCTTATCAACACCGGAAAGTTCGTCATAGGTCATATCTTGCTGTATTTTCAGCAAACGATTGCGGAAAACCGCAGTTTTGTTCAATATTACAAGTGCTGTTTCACTTCCTCTTTTTAGAGGCGGAAATATGGATGCAGTGTTTTTATTTTTAATTATACTTCGGACTTTTTTCTGCAATTTTTCAGTCTGTTCTATGTCTCTGTCAAGAGAACTTAACTTTCCCTTCAACAAGGACGCAGTTTTAAATTTAGGATTGTCACGCAAAACAGATCGAACCATGACAGGAAAAGAGTCGAGGCTCCCCGTATCATCTATAGAATTCATACTTCTAATTAATTTTTGTTTTCTGATGTTCTCCAATCTTCTGCTGGTTTCACTGTAGGAATTGACAACAGATTCAAAAAGAATCATGGCATCACCATACTTCTCCATTTTTATTAGAAGAGTGCCTTCAAGAAGAACAGCTCTTGGAGATATTATTTCATTGGGAGATATATATTTTATCATACGAAGAGCATCTATTGCTCTTTCATATTCTTCGCGCCTTATATAGGCCCAACAGAGTTCATAGTAAGCCCTTACAAAGTTTTCAGATTTATAATCAAGCTTTAAATAATAATCAACCGCTTTATGGTATTCCTCTTTCTCAAAATATATTCGTGCCGCCGCAAGAATTGCAAGCTCTCTTATTTGCTGAATATCTTTATACACTCTGTTGTTGACATCAAGGGAAAGTATATCCTTAAAATCTTTTAGAGCTTTTTCATAGCGAGATGTTTCGATTTTAACAGCACCTATAAAATATTTTGTCTGCGGATAGTACTTTGTATCAGAACCTATGGTATTAAAAATTTCTTCCGCCTGCTCATACTGTCCGTCAAAAAAGAGAGATTTTCCCAAAAAATATATCAAATCTTTATCCTGAGAAATGTCGTATCCCACCACTCTGAATTCAGAATAGTATGTTTTTGCTTTGGAATATTGTCCAAGATGATACACCGAAGTTATGAGACGCTTTAAAGCATCTATTTTGAAACGGGTTTCAGGCTTTGAACTCAGAAGCATTTCATAGTATCTCACTGCTGAAATATAGTTTTTATTAAGAAAAAGCGATTCTGCAAGCTTGAAAGTCGCCTCTTCCCACAATTCGTTTTTGTCATATCGCAGTGAATTGAAAACAGAGTAATAGATACTTTCTGCAGTAGTGTAATCATCTTTTTCGAAAAAAAACTCTGCCCTTTTCATAATAGCTTCGGCCGATCCGGACTCACTTTTCAGGTTCATTCTTGAAGAAAGATATTTCCCTTCCATTCTGGATAAAAGTTCTTCCTGGGCACTTATATTTTCAGAAAGAATATCTATTCTGCGACTGATTTTCGCATCGTTCGCATATACAGCGAAAGAAAAAAAACAGATTGATAAAAGTATGACTTTAAAAATATTTTTTCTCATATTAAAAAACAAAATCTAATGGTCATCACTTGTTTTTTCATAAACACTGTGTGTTACATCAAATTCAATATTTAACCGTTCTTCAACATCATAAAAAACTCCTCTATCCTGAGGAATAACTTTCAGAACAACAACTTTTCCCTCTTCTATGTTAAAGGAATGTCCGGCGCGTATTTTGAATTTATACCCTTCCATGTAAGAAAAAACACCGTATCCCGCACCCTCATATTCCAAATAAACTGAAACATGATGAGGCCCGGGCAATACAGACTCGTCAAATATTACAATTTTTTTATCGGAAAAAGCGTCAGGATTGTTAATCCTTTTGAAAACAGGAGTATCATCAAGATAATAAATTGCGGAAACAAGTTTGAAAGCACCACCTATTTCATTATTTTGTATAATTTCAGCTCTGGCTCCTGCAACTGCTCCTGTGAGAACAGTCTCCTTAAGTACTGACAATCGTTGCTTAGCACGGAAAACCCGATCTTTAAGGGAATTTATTTTTTCTTCTATGTTACGCAGTTTTATGTTGAAATTCTGATCAGTATCATATTTTTCAAGATTTTCGTCACTATTTTTATCTATTTTTTCCTCTTCAGAAACTGAGTCCCCCTCTGGAACAGATTTTTCTTCTTGCTCTGCCTTCTTAGATGTTTCCTCATTTTCAGAACTTTCCAGATTCTCATCAGGTGATGAAGAAAAAAGAAACGCCGTAATCAAAATAACAAATACCGACAATAAATACTTGTATAATGTCATCCCAGTCCTCCACAAAATCCGATATGGCTAAATATACTGTTTTTAATCTAAAAAATCAAATTTTCTATATATGTTTAATGTTATGAATATCTCTCCCCAGAAATCTTTGTGCCACATCTCTGAATTTCGGAGAATTATCGGTCACATATATAAGCTCCCGGGGGTTTTTATTACTTTTGTTCAAAAGTCCTTTTTCTGCGAGTATCTGCTTTGTCCTAACAGCTGCATGGTAAGCAGAATCCACTATTCTGACTTTATCTCCAAAATAATATCCCAAAGGTTTTTTGAGCATAGGATAGTGAGTACATCCGAGAATAAGTGTATCGATATTTTTCTTTTTAAGGTCTTCGAGATAATATTCAATAATCTGCATCGTTATGGCTTTTTCCATCAAACCTTCCTCAACAAAAGGAACAAAAAGACCGCAGGCTCTTGAATAAACTTCAACTTTCATTATCTTTTCAAGCTCTTTCTTATAACTTTCGGTGGAAATTGTTGTGTCCGTACCTATAACGCCCACCCTTTCAACCTTTTCCATGGTAAGAACATATTCAACAGCAGGATGCACCACCCCTATAATGATAATATCTTCAAATTTCTTTTTCAGATAATCAAGAGCCGAAGCAGATGCTGTATTGCAAGCTACAACAATCACTTTAACATTTTTTTTCAATAAAAAATCAACATTGTTTTGAGAATATTTTTTAATTGTTTCAACCGATTTTGAACCATATGGCACTCTGGCTGTGTCACCGAGATACAGAAGATTTTCCGAAGGCATGAGATGTCTAAGCTGCTTAAATACAGTCAACCCCCCTATGCCGGAATCGAATATTCCTACAGAAGATTCAGAAGATATTGTCTTCATTGATATTTATTTTGTTTTTAAAAAGAGTACTTGAGAAATGCTTTGGGTTGAATATTCATCCCTTCAAAATTAAGAACATAAAAATATTCAACACCCAGACCTATGGAAAAATGACGAGCGTATGTATAGTATTCAGTTGTAAACCCACCTCCAAAGGTAAGAAATCCGTCAGAAGGATCATCATTTCCGGAACAATTGCTACCTGATTCACAAGCTTCGGAAGCCATAAGATAGTCTATGCTGATATTCATCCCGATTTCAAACCTTTCGGTTACAAGATAGTCCAGCATAATATTTCCACCGAGTGCTATCGGGGAATAATCTGCAGTCCAGGGAGAGTCCGCTTCATATGGCTGTGTTTTTGTTGCTCCTATTTGAAGTATACCCACAGCAGCACCAAAACCTAAGGAAAAAGTATCCGCAAGCCTCAAATCATAACCGATTTTTATGTTTGACACGGAACCAAAAGTTTCAGAATAATCACCTGCATCACCTATATAAGAGACAGTTCCGGCTTCCATTCCGATAAAAAAACCACGAACAACCGGATCCAAATCCCTTCCGGTGACATCACCTTGGTCAACTTCCGGCTCTTCGGCTGCAACCAACGGCAAACACAAAAACATAAATGCTATTACAAAAAATTTCTTCATATATCGCTCCATTACCCTTCAGAATGTTTAAACACAAATGGATAATTAACTATAACTATACCTCCACCTTTCGGTTTCGGAAAACGAATCTTTCGTATTTGTGCAGCTATGCAGCTTTCAACGGCTTTATCTCCCATGGTAGTACGCCGCACTTTTGACTGGCTTACCTTACCCGTATTGGCAATTGTAAAGTTTATTACGACTTTTCCAAAGAGTTTAGGATCTTTTGTAAGCCCTTTTTCATAACACCACCTTATCTTCGCAAGATTTCTTCTTATGTATGCGGCAATAACGGAACGATCAAGAGAACCCATAATAACAGCCTGTCCACCACCGGCACTTATATCCGAACGACCTTTTCTTCCTACACGACCTTTGGCCATACCGTAACCTGAGCCGCCACCGCCGCCGCCTCTTCCGCGTGTTCCGAGACCACCTATACCTAAAGCATTTCCACCGCCTCCGGATCCGAAACCTCTTGTTCCAAGGCCACCGCTTCCAAATTGATCAACACCTTGAAGTCCGGTAACAGAACCAAGCGTTTTTTCCATTCCTGCTCCGAGACCACCGCCTCCGAACACTTTATCAAAACTCTGGGCACCACTTGACAAAGCTCCCATTATTCCGGAACTCTGAGCAACTTTTTCATCCAGACCTCTTCTGGCGGAACCCTGAGCATTGGCCACCTGACTTTTTTTATCTCCCACACGACCTTCTTCCCCAAGAGATTTTCTGGATTGTTCCGCTTTGGTTAAACCTTTTTTGGGATCTTTGAGCTCCACTTTCTTTTCCTCTTCAGCTTCTTCAACTTTCATATCGTCATCGTCAGCTTCCACTATCAACTTTGCAAACCTATTATCCATCTCAAAAATATCCAGCTCTATGGGCGGAGTATCTATAACTGCATTAACGGCATAAATTCCGATAAGAAAAACCACAAGAAGAATAGAAGCAAGAACCCAGTCAACATCGGATATTATACCACCTTTTGGAATACTTCCTTTTTTAGAATTCAACAGACACAGCTGAACATCGCCGAATTCGTAAACAACAAAGGAATTTCTGTCTATTTCAACTGTTTTCTCACCTTTTTCAAGCAACTCGGCAAATGTGAGTTTTTCTTCACCACGACAAACATAACCTTTGTATTCAGGATTAACAACCACAGTTAGTTTTTTTCCTGAAACATCGGCAACTTTTTCAACATCGGCACTCATAACATCTTCATCGAGCACTACATCCGCCCCGAGCCCCGAACCTATGGTCAAATTGCTTTTTATAAAATCATTTTCCACCAGGAAATCACCTTTGTAAACAACCCTGTATTCGGGCTCAAGCTTTCCTTTTTCCTCCTTGTTTACAGGGGGGGTCGGAATTGGTGAGAGATCATAAAGAAGTCTTTTTCTGAGTTTTGTTTCATTTGGCATTGTTTAGGCCTCTTATGTTATTTAATTAATGTGTCTGCAGTTAAATCACCTTAAGTGGTCAACACTTCTTATAAGTTCTTCTTCAAAGTCTTTTTTCATCTCAATGAGAGAGTTAAATTTCCTCTGTGTTCTATCCATGAGGAACGAACCTGTCGGTTTTTTTATCTGACCTTCAAGCATAACATCTTCAAAATCAAGAACCGTTTTCTGTTTGTACTTTACTATGTTGCCATCATCGTCAACCTCTTGTGCAAAAACACTCCCTGCGGTCATAAAAAGAATCATAGTGAGCAAAAGTAATTTTTTCATTTCAACACCTCCGAATTAACATTATCATCTTTCCCTGAAATATCAAATTTTTTTGTCACTCTTCCTTTTTTGCTTCACCGGGATAAATAAAAACCTTGTCTTCAAGATACTTGTCCACTATATGATCTTCGCCTATACTCTCAGCCAAGGATTTATATTTTCTAAAGAATTCCTTCGCTTTAACTCTTTGATCCATGTGATCATAATAAAGCACACCCAGATTAAAACTGGCAAGTGCGTTGTTGGGCTCTTCTTCAAGAACTTGTTTGTACTGTTTCTCAGCTTCTTTGAATTTGCCCAGGCCTCTTAACGCAATTGCAAAACCTATACGGGCATTAACATTGTCAGGGTTTTTAGCCAGAACATTTGCAAAATTATAAAAAGCTCTTTCTGCGTCACCATAGTCCATAGCCACAGAACCCACATTGAAATTAGCACTCTCATTATTTTCATCAAGCTGAAGGGCTTTTCCATAAAACAACATGGCTTTTGAATCATCACCCTGCTTGGAATAAATAACACCTCTGTTATTAATAAGTCCGGAATCTTCATTATCAATTTTTATTGCACCCTCAGTGACCATTCTGGCAAGACCATCATCGCCTTTTCTCAGATAAATCATCCCCAGATTCTTCAGAGCATCTATGTCACTGGGATCCTGAACAAGAATTCTTCTGACCGCCTGAACAGCCTCTATATGATTTCCCATAAGCATATAAAAACCGGAGAGTGCAGAAAGCACTATTTTGTTTTTTTCATTATCTTCAAGAAAATCATTGCATACTTCCACCGCTCTGTTGTATTCCAGTTTGTTTGCATATATAGAAGCTTTATTCACAACAGGAAGAGAGTAGTCCTGTTTAATGTCAAGGGCTTTATTATAACTCTGTACAGCTTTGATATCTTCGCCCATCCTCTGATAAACCACACCAAGATTATAATGTACAGTTGGTGATTTAGGATAAGCCTCTACAGCCTTTTTAAAATGTTTCAAAGCTGTATCGAAATCAACCTTACCCTCTTTCATTTCCAGAGCATCCATCGCCTTTTTAGTATGATTTTTTGCCCAGTCTTCAGGCTCTTTGGGTTCTTTTTTAACTTCAACCTTTTTTTCTCTTTTCTCGACAGTTTCCTCTTTTTTAGGAGCTGTTGTACAGGCAACCATAAAAAACATAAATGCGAGAAAAACATATATTAAAAATCTCTTCATTTCTCAACTCCTTACAATTATTTCATTCATTGATTTCTTTTTTTTCTGAAACTTCATCTTTCCCGGAAACAGGTTCTGTTTTTTCAGGTCTTACCGGACCTGTTCTATTAAGTATCTTTTTCAACTTCTTTCTTTCGTTGTCAGAAATTTCAGGAAACGAAAAGTCTACATCTACCCTGCCTATCTGAGAAGATATTTCAACACTGTCGGGCTCAGGAACAATTTCATTTTCAATATAGAATTCACCGTGAGTAACTTCTTTGAAATATGCAAGTTCCCTCTTTGCGTTTTTGAGCCACTTGTTATATACCGAAGTATTAAA
>JAWOGE010000043.1:0-5352 GCA_046497165.1 bacterium
CCACTCTCTTTTGCTATGAGAAATACTATAGAGAACACCACGAAAAGCCCGAGAACTATTGTAACTGTTTTTTTTATCTTTTTGTTTTTTCCCATTTTTTCATCCTATTATTTTTTTAACTTCTTCAACACTCGGTACCTTTCCACTGATTTTAACATCATCGTCAACGGCAAGACAAGGTGTCATCATAACACCGAAGCCCATAATTTCATTGATATCTGTGATTTTAACAAGTTCATGGTTAAGACCGAGTTCTTTTGCCGCCTGTTCAGTTACTTCCGCAAGTTTTTTACATTTCGGGCATCCTGTTCCGAGAATTTGTAATTTTTTCATTTTGAACCTCCTTATTATAAAAATAAAGCACCATATATCATACCTGAAATTGTAGCCATTATAACAACAAGAACAACAAAAACCGCAGTCATTTTTGTTCCTATCACACTTCTGATAACAAGCATGTTAGGCAATGAAAGTGCGGGGCCCGCAAGTAAAAGTGCAAGTGCCGGACCTTTTCCCATGCCGCTTCCCATCAAACCCTGAACGATAGGAACTTCTGTGAGAGTCGCAAAATACATGAAAGCACCTACAATTGAAGCAAAGAAGTTTGCAAAAAGTGAATTTCCTCCGACAAGTCCGGCAACCCATTCATTTGGGATTATCCCTTCATTGCCCGGTCTTCCAAGTAGAAATCCGGCAACAAATACACCTATCAGTAAAAGGGGAAGTATCTGTTTTGCAAATCCCCATGAAGCGTTTATCCAGTCACCGTTTTCTTCATCAGCAGTTGACGCCGACCATGTAATTCCAATAAATCCTGCCGAAAATGCAATGATTGGAATAGATGGAAAAAGGAATGCAAAAACTGCTGCAACTATACCTGTAAGAACTATTTTCCAAACTTTATGTGAATACCACATGACAAGAACAATACCGAAAAATATTGATGAAACAGCAGTAATTATCCATTTCGAAGAATATATTGCCCACCAGAAACCCTGCTCAATATCAGGTCTTCCCCAGTTAGCAAAAACAAGAATTGCAACCATGAAAAAGAAATAAACAATTGTCTGATAAAGCGGTCTTCCGTCAACTGATTCAGGCATTTGCATTTGGGCGGTTCTTTTTGCCTCCTCTTTTTTGAATATCAGCTCCATTATCAGCCCGATCACAACTGAAAAAATAATTGCACCGACCGCCCTTGCAATGCCGATCTCAGCGCCGAGAATCCTTGCAGTCAGTATTATGGAAAGAACACTTATCGCAGGACCTGAATAAAGAAAAGCAACAGCAGGCCCAAGCCCTGCCCCTCTTTTATAAATCCCTGCAAAAAGGGGAAGAATCGTGCACGAGCACACCGCAAGAATAGTTCCTGAAACACTTGCAACAAGATATGCAACGATCTTTTTAGCACCCGCTCCGAGATATTTCATGACAGCATTCTGCGAAATAAAGACCCCGATCGCTCCAGCTATCAGAAAGGCGGGAACCAAACAGAGCAGAACATGTTCCTCAGCGTACCATTTCACAAGTTCAAGAGCTTCTTTTAAAGCGTTGTCAAACCTGTAAACTCCCACCGGCAGAAAAAACGCCGCAAAAAATACCGCAACAATAATAGAAAGCGGTTTCCATTCATTTTTCCAGTTCATAGATCTCTCCTGTTTTTAACCTGACAGGCACATTTGAAAGCATCAAGGACACAAGGAGTTAGAAGACGATAGAAGACCGTATTACCGTTCTTTTTGTAATCAACGATACCCGCATGATAAAGAATTGAAAGATGCTTACTCACAGTTGACTGATTAAGTTCAAGAAGTTCTGTCAGCTCTCCGACTGCGTACTCCTTTTCATAAAGCAGATCAACGATCATCAGCCTCGCTTCATTTGCAAGAGCCTTTAAAATCTCAACCTCTCTTTTGTAATCTTCCTTTGATTTCATAACAAACCTCCCAAACAAACATAACCACTATATTGCCAAATTGCCATATTGTCAAGAAACAAATTGTGTTTTTTGTTTTTATTCCATAAAAAGCTTTATTTATTTAAATAATTGGAATTATAATATCATCATGAACTGTTCAGGTCAGTTCCTTTTTTTTGAATTCAGATATGTAAGAAACAAGTTTTTCCATGGAAATCTCCTGTTTTTCACCTGTTTTTCTTATTTTTACCTCCGCAACACCCTTTTCCAGAGATCTTCCGCCTATGGCTATTATCACAGGATAGCCGAGCAGATCCGCATCGTTGAATTTAAAACCGGCTCTTTCATCTCGGTCATCAAGAACAGTTTCTATGCCTGCTTTTTCAAGAGTTCTGTAAATCTCCTCACCGGCTTCCACAACTTTTTTTCTGTTCATTTGAAGAGGAAGAACAACTGCTTCATAGGGAGCTATGGACATGGGCCATATTATTCCGTAATCATCGTGGTTCTGTTCTATTGCCGCCTGCATTGTACGGCCAACTCCTATACCGTAACAGCCCATTACAGCAGGTTTTTTTTCTCCGGATTCGTCAGAAAAATCACAGCTCATTCGTTCACTGTATTTTTTTCCGAGATAAAAAACCTGTCCCACTTCTATTCCTCTGAATTCATTTAGATTTCCCTTTTTACAACGGGGACATGTTTCACCGGACTCTGCAAATATGAAATCAGCCGTTATGTCAGGATTGAAATCTCTCGTTACATTTACATTTTCAAGATGATAATCGGTTAAATTCGCACCGGAAACCATGTTGACTCCATTAATTACGGAGTAGTCGGCAGCGGTCTTTATTTTCTTTTTCAGTTCCACAGGACCTGCAAATCCAACAGAGGCACCTGTTATTTCCGTTATTGTTTCATCATCGGCAAGAACAACGCTGTCGGCTGAAAAATGTGCCTGGATTTTTGCTTCGTTGACCTCTTTATCTCCTCTGACCATAATCAGCACAGGCTTATCATCCACCATATAAATCATTGATTTTATAAATTCATCACTGGATCTTCCGAGGAAATCCGCCACATCTTCCACTGCGGTTTTTCCGGGAGTTTCAACTTTTTTAAGTTTTTTGAAAAGAGATTCGTCAACTTCATAAGATTTTTTACGGAGAGAGGTCGCTTTTTCCATATTCGCAGCATAATCACAGAGATTACAGCCCAAAACACTATCCTCACCGGACTTCGCCAGGACCTGAAACTCATGGCTTTTATCACCTCCTATGGAACCTGTGGCAGCATCAACCGCCCTGAACTCCAGTCCGCATCTTCGAAAAATAGCCGTGTATGCTTCATACATGGATTCATAAGATTTCATGGCGGCTTTTTCATCTTTGTCAAAACTGTAAGCATCTTTCATTATGAACTCTCTTCCGCGCATAAGTCCGAAACGAGGTCGTATTTCATCACGGAATTTCCCCTGTATCTGATAAAGATTCCAGGGAAGCTGGCGGTAAGAACGGAGATTACGGCGCACCATATCAGTTATAACCTCTTCATGGGTAGGACCGAGACAATAGTCACCCTCCTTTCTGTCTTTAAAACGAAGAAGTTCAGGACCGTAATAATTCCAGCGGTCTGTTTCATTCCAGAGCTCACGGGGTTGAACCGCAGGCATTAAAACCTCCTGACAACCTCGTTTATCAAGCTCTTCTCTTATTATCTTTTCTATTTTTTTTATGCTTCTCAATGCAAGAGGCAGATAGTTATATATACCGCTCGCCAACTGCTGAATCATTCCTGCACGAAAAAGAAGCTGATGACTTACAATCTGTGCTTCACGGGGAGTTTCTTTTGTTGTTTGAAAAAAAAGATTTGTTGCTCTCATAAGACCTCTTTTCATTAATGAAAATTAACCCGGCTAATAATATTTGTATAATAAGAAAATGCAAGATAAGCCTGTTATAAAAAACAACTCTTATGAAAAAAGCTTATCCTGCATATTTTTCAGTCTATGGATTCAAGGATTGATATGGTTTCCGAAAACTGAAAATCAGGCACAGGTACCAATCTCGTCTCCGGACATTTTAACACAATCGTCTGATCGACATTCCCCATCTCTCCTACAATCTCTACCTGATGGCTTTTTAGGATAACATTGATAATCAACCACATACTTTCCTAACGGATCCTTGTAAGCACAATAATATTTTTCAGTTTTTTCCTGTGCACACTTTTCATCATCGGGCAATTTTTTACTGCTGCAATTTTCATAACATTTCTTATCTTCTTCATTAAATTTCAGATGACTGTAGTAAGTTCCGAAAGGTGAAAACAATTCTACAGTACATCCCTTGCAATTGCTGTCCTCCTCACACACAGCATCTCCTGAAGAGTCGTTGCAATTGTCAGGATTATAATATCCGGATTTTGTACCCCAGTCTCCGTATGAATCAGAGTAGGCACAGGCTCTTTTTTCCGTATTGGGACATGCTGTTTCAGATGACCATAATTGAGTATTCTCACATTCCTTGTAATTAAGTGAACTATAACAAAGTTTTGTTCCGACTGTATACCAGGAACCATTTTTTGAACAATGGTCTGGAGTATCGGGAACACAATAGCTTCTTTCGTCGCTGTTGAAATTGTCTTCGACACAATCATCCGATACACAGGCATCATCACCGACTGTTGTACATTCCTGTCCTTGACCCAGATCATTTTCACACTGCTCCGTAACAGGGTTGCAATAGTAAGGATTATCACAATCAGCATGACCATTTTCCTCAAAATTACAAGAATCTCCTATACATATTCCTGAATCGTCATCACAAGTATAAGGAGAGCAGGAATATTCGTCTCTTTCATCTTCAAGACAGCTCCCTTCGCCGTCACAATATGCTTTCGCATAAGAAGTTGTTCCATCTTTACACTCAGGCTCCATGCATACAGTGGATTCAGAATACAGTTCACATGCTCCTGCACCATCACAATATCCCGTTAAACCACATGATTCTTCAGCTTCTGCCGTACAATCATCTGTGGGTATTCCGGTAGGAAGCGGCGAACAAACCCCCTCTTTATCATCAACAGCACAACTCATACAAATTTCTTCACAACTTTCATCACAGCACACACCGTCAACACACTCTCCACTTATACAGTCATCACCGGAATATTCAGCCATGTCACAATCTGCCCCGAGAGTTCCTTTAGGCAGGCACATGCCTTCAGTGTCTTCATAAAAGCCATCTTTGCAAGAGGTACATATCCAGTCACCTTCATCTGTTTCCACACATTTTCTGTTACTGAGATCACACGGTTTGCAGGGATCCTCTTCTCCGGTATCTCCGGTGTCTCCAGTATCTCCGGTGTCTCCAGTATCTCCAGTATCTCCAGTATCTCCAGTATCTCCAGTATCTCCAGTATCTCCAGTATCT
>JAWOGE010000056.1:0-5566 GCA_046497165.1 bacterium
CTTTATTTTTTGATCTCATGATAATAAGATCCGTGTATGAGGAAAAAGTTCTGATACTGTCAAAATAACTTTCTCCCTTAACTTCCGAAGAGACGGAAGTATCTCTTATCTCGGAAGTTCTGAGACCGAGGATGTGACATGCATTCAAAAACGAAAGAAATGTTCTGGAAGAAGGTTGTCCAAAGTAAAGCATGGCTCTTTTGTGACTTAAAAGAGAAGCGAGAAAATCAAGACCTTCCTTGAGTTTTCCCATTCTTCTGAGCTGGTTTGTAAGTTTGTATATATCTTCAAGAAACTCCCTTGAAAGCTGCTGTGAAATAATCATATCAAACAGTTTGCCTTCCATCTCAAACATCTCGATCTTCTTTTCGGTGGATTCGTTTTTAAAGGCTTCAAATTGTTGAACCAGATAGGTCATTTTTCCCCCCTGAAATGTTAAAAGTTGCCAATAATATCAGTTTTTTGTGTGTAAGGCTTGATTTCATCAAAGTTTGCAGCAAGCCCGCAACATAGCTTTATTCAAGATAGTGTTTTTTGGTTTTGTGTCAATTATAAAAATAAAAATTTACTTTTTTATGGAGTGTAAAAAAGCTCTGCACCGGGTCCCAAAGGAATTTCAAAAGATATCCAGATAATCAGTAACAGAGTCCATACAATCAGAAATCCTATGGAGTAGGGGACCATATGGGAAACTATGGTTCCTATTCCGGCTTTTTTGTCATATTTCCTGATAAAAGCTATTATAAGTGCGAAGTAGCTCATCATGGGGCTTATTATGTTGGTGGTGCTGTCTCCTATTCTGTAAACAGCCTGAGCAAGATCCGGAGAAAACCCCAGAATCATAAAAATAGGTACGAATATGGGAGCGAGAAGAGCCCATTTGGCGGATGCACTCCCCACAAAAAGATTGAATGCTCCGGAAAGAAGTACAAAAAATATTACCAGCGGAATGAGACTTAATTCCGTCGACATTAGAAACTCCGCTCCTTTTACCGCTATGATTATTCCAAGATCACTCCACTTGAAAAACATTACAAACTGTGCCGCAAAAAAAGCCAGAACTATATAAAGAGCCATGGATTTCATGGATTCTTCCATTCCTGCAATAACATCCGCATCATTTTTAACAGTCCCCACTCCTATGCCGTAAGCTATTCCCGCCACCACAAAAAGAACGAAAAGAACAGTTATAATTCCGGATATGAGCGGGGATGTTAATATTGAGCCGTCTGCGGCTCTGAGAAATCCGTTTTCGGGAATTATGCCGGCAAGAATTATGGCTATAATTACAGAAGAAGCTATGACGGCGTAAAGAATACCTTTTTTCTCTTTTCCGCTGAGTTCTGTTTTTTCTGAAGATGCTTCTCCTTTATAAGTTCCGAGACGGGGTTCAACTATCTTGTCAGTTATAAATGTTCCTACAGCGGCAATAAAAAAGGTGGATACAACCATGAAATAATAATTGGCAGTGGGCAGAACAATAACACTGGGATCCAGTATCCCCGCAGCTTCCTGTGAAAGTCCGGACAGCATTGGATCCAGTGTGCTTATGGAAAGATTTGCGCTAAAACCTCCGGATACTCCGGCAAAAGCTGCAACCATGCCTGCTATAGGATGACGACCGGCCGCATGAAATATTATCCCTGCCAGCGGAATAAGAAGAACATAGCCGGCATCACTTGCTATATTGGACATTATTCCGGCAAATACAATGGTGAATGTGAGCAATTTTTCAGGGGCGTAGAGAACAACCATTTTTATGAGGCTGTTTATGAGGCCGGTATACTCAGCGACACCTATGCCGAGCATTGCAACCAGAACTATTCCCAGGGGTGCGAAACTTGTAAAATTCGGGACCATTTCCACCATAATCCGGTGAAGGCCGTCAACAGTGAGAAGGTTTTTAACTGTTATTATCTCTTTTGTTCCGGGATGTGTGACACTCCATCCCAGAGCATTCCCTATGCGGGAAAAAACAAGGACCAGTGCCGCCGCTATGGCAAAAAGAGTTGCCGGATGCGGAAGCACATTCCCTGTTTTTTCTATAAAATTAAGAGCAACGGTAAAAATATTTCTGGTTTTTTTCAAGGGATGCTCTTTCAGTCAGAATTTTTTATTTATTTTTCTTTTTTTATGTCGAGAAGTTCAACATCGAAAATCAGAGTTTTTCCGGGATCCACTTTCTGATTTCCACGGTCCCCGTATGCAAGATCTGAAGGAACGAAAAATTTGTATTTGGCACCTTCGCTCATGAGCTGAAGACCTTCTGTCCAGCCGGGGATAACTTTGTTGAGAGGGAAAGTGACCGGTTCGCCTCTGCTGTGTGAACTGTCAAATTCAGTTCCGTCAATGAATGTTCCTCTGTAATGCACTTCCACAGTATCTTCAGCAGAAGGTTTGGGACCTTTCCCTTTTTTTTCAACTTTATACTGAAGTCCGGATTCTGTTTCTTTGACGCCATCTTTCTTTTTGTTTTCTTCGAGAAATTTTTTGCCTTCCTCTTTGTTCCCTGCTGCTTTCTGACTCATTTCCTGCTGCATTTTCTGCATCATTCTTGTCTGCATGTTCATCATTGCTGCCTTTTTTTCCTCATCATCGAGAAGAGCTTCACCGTCTTCCCATGCGGTTTTGAATCCCGCAATGAAAAATTCAGGTTTAACTTCAAAGCCCCTCTGCTTGAAATTGCTTGCCATATCGAGTCCCATTGCATAACTCTCTTTGGAAGCGTCTTCTTCGAGATCCTTTTTTGTTACACTTTTATGCCCGCTGTCCTGAGAAGCTTTTTTCATATCTTCACAGGCGGAAAAAACAATAAAAGTTAAAATTAAAGTGGAAATTACAATTTTTTTCATTTTTAAATCCCTCATTTGTTCAATTAGCAAAAAACAGCATCACATTATCAGAGAAAAACTGTATTGGCAAATTTTTTATGAGATTTGTTTTCAGACATTGTACCTGAATTTTAAAATTATTTTCACTTTTCTGTCTGTGGGTGTACAATCCCAAAAGTGTAATTTTTATGAGGAGGAGCTATGAGCATCCTTTCTGAACCGACTCCGGGGAATCTGATATTTGCGATAATGTTTCGCGAAGATGAAATACTTTCAAAGACTGTGAACGGTCTGAAATCAATTTACGGTCAATTTGATATGAAGTCTGCCCCTTATGATTTTTCAGCCATATCTTCCTATTATGATGAAGAGATGGGAAATGGTATAAAAAAACAGATTTTCTCTGTAGAATCTCTTTTGCCGAGAGACAGACTGTCCGATGCCAAACTTCATGCTGTATCTCTGGAGGAGAAATTGTCAACTTCCGAAAACAGAAGAAGAGTAAACATAGACCCGGGGCTTGTTACACTGGAGAATTTTCTTCTGGCCACAGGCAAAAACTTCAGTCACAGAATATATCTCGGGAAAGGGGTTTTTGCCGAAGTGACCATGTTTCTTGGAAAAAAGAAAACAACTGAACTTCCGTGGACATACAGAGATTACAAAAAACCGGAGATAAAAAAGTTTCTTCTTGAAGCCAGAACTTCCTATCATGAAAAACTCAGCGAAAAAGGTTTTATATGATTCTGATTCTTTTTCCTCTTGCAGTGGAGAATCCTTTTCCTGTCAGGCTTTCGGAAGCTGTACCTCTAAGATTTGGAAAAGTAAATTTAATGTTGACCGGAAAGGGAAGAAGAGGGGTTATGAATTTTGCTTCTGAAATAAAAAAAAATCACAGAGATATATCCGCAGTTGTGGAAGCGGGAGGAGCGGCGGCGGTGAACAATGCCCGTGTGGGAGGAATTTACAATCCAACTGATTTTATCTCTCCGAAAGGAAGAGTCGTTGGAAAATCCCGCAGTCTGCCGGGTCTTAAATCTGCCGCTGTTACAGGTATGGCATCTTTGTTCAGAGGAGAAGCGAAAAAAGAACTCTTTTCCTCCACAGATCTTCCGCTGCTTTATTCCATGGAGTCTTTGTCGTTTTTTGCTTTGTGCTCTAAATACAGACTGCCTTTTTACAGTCTCCGACTTGTCACCGATGAGGGACGGGGAGACATAAAGAGTTTTTACATAAAACAACTTGAAAAGCATCGCTCCGAAATGCGTTTGCTGTTGACTAAAGCCATTGAAGAAATAGCTGAATCCGGATAATTTTATTTATGAGGTTTATATGAAGCATTTTATTACGATTTTTTTTGTTTTTATTGTGGCATGCGGAGAGGATGACGGGATAAATATTCCTTCAGCCGAAGAACTTGCGGGGCATTATGAAGTTATTCAATATTTTTCATATGACGCCTGTGATCCTGAAAATGAAAAAGAACGCCATCCCGATTATAATTTTATAAAACTTGAGGAGGGTATTGCATCCGGAGAGACGGTTATTGAGTTCTGGCTCTGTTCCAGCGGTGGAAATGAGCATTGCGATTCAGCAGTTATGACAGGCAGATTTTTTAAAAAATCTTCGGGGTGGCATCTTGAAAGTCCCGGGAGGGTTTTTGATGATGAAAACTCCTCGTGTGAGTTAAGTCTCCGCAAATCATGGCTCGGTGTTCAAGAGGATATTCTGACCATAGACACCGAGATGGAAAAATACAGCTTTTCATCATCGAGAGAGGAGTGTGAGGCTCTTGATATAATGGAGAAAAACAGGCATAATCTTCAGTGTATAAATAAGTCCAGGTATGTACTGTCCCTGCTGTAAAAACATACAACATGCTCTGTTTGCATAATTTAAAAGAACTTGCAGCCTGTAATGTGTAATGAAAAGAAATTTATCTTGATTACTGTTTATTGTTTTTTATAATATTACAGAGCGGTGCTGAGAACAACCAAGGGGCAAATCATGAAAAATTTTTTTCTTGCAATGGCGATTATTTCGATTTTTTTTACAAATATCCTTGCGGATGACGATTATCCTCATATTGCAGTTGTTCACACAGATGAGGATCATCAGATGTGGATGAGTGTTACAGAAAAAGCCGCAGCAAATATTTTTTATATGAACCATCCCGACATTTTTGATTTTCTTATATTTTATACAACTTTCCATCCGTTATTGAACATGCAACAGGGACTTCCGGTCAAGCATACAGTGGAAGGAATAAACAGAGAGGGAGTTAATCCTTATGGACCTCCTTCAGCATGGGGAAGTCAGGGCAGGCTTATTGGTGCGGCTAAAATGTGTCATATCGACCAGTATCCCCCGAACCCTGATGACACCATGTCTTTTCCTTTGGCAGGATTATCCAGCATAGAGCTTCTTGCTCATGAAATGGGTCATTACTGGCATGCCTCCATGAATTTCAAAAAAGAGGGTATGAGTGAAGAACATACAGGTCTGAGAGGATGGGAAGACGGTGCTAACCAGCACTGGAGCAATGAATTCAATTCCGGACCATCTGTGATGTACGGAAGTCATATTGAAGACAACGAAGATGGAACTTTTACATATTTTTTCGATACTCCGAGAAAATTCGGTCCCCTTGATCAGTATGTAATGGGACTCATTCCTCCTGAAGAGCTTGGGGAGTTGTTTTTTTTGTGCAGTTCATCCGATATTGAAAACTGCAA
>JAWOGE010000100.1:0-2905 GCA_046497165.1 bacterium
TCTCCATGTCAGCACGGGGGGTACAGGGAACAGGAGTCAGATCTCTTTTTATCACATAATAAACTTCTTTTTCAGACTCCTGCTCTTTTTCAGCTGTTTTTTTACCGGAATCATTTTTTACAGGAGAATCTTCTTCAAAACTGTCTCTGTCCGGCATCTCTTCGTCATAAGATTCACTGTCATTCGCATCCATGTCTCTGTCATAACTGTCTCTGTCAACATCTTTTTCACTCTCAGAAACTTCTCCCTGAGAACGCAACCAGGTTTTATAGTCATCTAATTCATCAGCCCGGAGGGACATAAAAACCATCGAAATAAAAAATATCATAAAAATCGTATTTTTCATGCCTTCACCATCTTTGCCAGCTGTTTTTCAATTTTTATTTTAATTTTTATCAACTCTTCAGGAGAGTAAGTATTTCTAAGCTCTCCTGCACAGTAGTTTATAACTCTGTCCGGAGGATTTTCGATTCTTTCTGCAGAAGTCATGAGCTCTTCAACGGTTGCGGCAGAAACTTTGCTTTCGTCACTGAAAGAAAGTATAAAAGTACGATCGTTAAAAACATGGAGTTTTGAAACTCGTCCCCTCTTTTTTGTGGAGTCAAACTCATTCACAGAGGTAGTATCTTTTATCTCTGCGGTGTTTTTTGATTTCCATACAACCTCCATTGTTTTAACATCAATATCTTTTTCAGTATTTACAGATATGGACTCAGTGAAGCTGAAAAAAGAGGTCATTAAATCTTTGGCATCTTTATTGTTTTCAACCTCAAAACTGTCCGTAAAAATACCGTTTAGAAATACAAGTATGGTTCTGTTTTTCCGTATGTTAAAAATTTCAACACCTCTTCCCGATATTTTTTCGTATATTTCGGCAAAAAGGTTTATTTCATCTGAAATTTCCACAAAAGAGAGGTTTTTCAATTTTAAATCACCTGATATTTTGAAAACTTCGTAAATTGTATCACAAGGATAAACCTCTTCATCTGTTATCAGATTTATTTTCGTGTTTTCACAAAAAACAAGCGGAGGTTTTGGTGAGTTAATAACAATCTGATCAAAATTAATGGCCACAGGACGATAACTTGATCCTTTTATCTGCATAACCCTTAACTCATCCGCCCCAAATTGCCGTGATGCAAGCAAAGAAAGGATACAGCTCACTATATTGTTTCCAGAAAAATGGTGAGTGGATATCTGTCCAGTGAGAGCAGCTTTTATAAATACAGTTGACTCTCCTCTGATTTCAGGCTCTATCTGTTTTTTTTCTCTGTTTTTTATATTGTCTATAAGATCAGCATTGTATAAAAAATCAGGCTGTCCGGTCCGTTCAGAATAGTTAAGTGAAATAAAAATAATTTCATCACTTTTAAGCCACTGCTCTATGCCTTTTCTAAGCCTTTCAGTTTCTGAAATAACAGAAGTGGAAACATTTTCAATGCTGATTCCCCGCGGCCAGCTTATTTTATTGAGAATCATAAAAAGAAGAATCTCCTCGAGACTTCTTCCGCGATAAAAGATATCACTTTCCGATCCTGTTTCAAGAAGAAGCTCCCACTCTTTTTCCAGACCCTCTCTGTATATTATCTTTATATTTTCATAACGCAGTCTGGACAATCCCCCGAAAAGATTGTAATCTGTAATGTAATTTCCTTCAAAATCATATTTTTTTCGGAGCCTGTTACATATCTCTTTAATTTCCGGTATATTATATTTGCTGAGTTCATTTACATTTTCATAAAGAACATTGAGAAAATATCTGTGAGAAGAGTTAAGCTTTTTAAATTCTCCGGGAGTATAGAAAAGAGGTTCTTCACAATATTTTTCAAGTGATTTTAATTTATCATTGCTTAAAATACGCTCCATGCCTTCATTTGTAACAGCCGGTTTTTCCCGTAGTGAAAGATAGAACATGCGTTCAACGGAATCCCGGTCAAGTTTGTTTTTTTCATAATCATAATGCTCATTCATGAGATGAAAAAAGAAAAGTGAAGGGGTGTAAAAAAGAGTGTGTTCGTTTTTAAGTTCTCTTAAATTGTCACGGAAAAATCCCGGGTGTTCAAGTTCCATGAGTATAAGAGATGTGGCTATGAAAGATTCGGAAAGGGTTCTAATCCCATGCTTCTTAAACCATTTTAAAACAACCATGAAAATTGTTTCAGTATTTCCTGAAGGCAACTGAGAGTTCAAATCCGTGAAAAAAAACTTTATCTCCGAAGTAAGCCTTTTTAACTGAGGCTTCCAGCTTTTGTGGATTTCATCATATCGCAATCCTCTTTCCGAATAAAGAAAATAGGGAATTCCCGCTGTAATAAAATCGGTCAGATAACAAAACAAAAAAATATCTTTTGTAAAAACAGGAAAATCATAATCATCTTTTTGAAAAAAAGCTCTACCGTTTCTTAGATCTGTAAAAACATAGGAAACTTCTGTTTTAAAAAGTATTTTAAACCAGTCTGTAATAGAAGATATTTTCTCCCTGAAAACATCCAGTTTGCTTTCACCTTCTTTTTTATCAAGCATAAAGAAAAATAAAGGCTTAGGATAGTTAAGCGACAAAGCAACCATCTTAAAAAAAGGTTTTTCCCTTTTCAGAAAACGGTTTACCAACCCTCTTTTCTCTGAAAACGGAAAATGTTTTCTCATCAGCACCTCTCTCTGATGCAGAGAGTGAATATCCGTCCCTGGAACATCACCCTGCGGCACATAACCCGGCAAACCCGGCACATTATAGGCAAGAAGCAGATGCATGAGGTCAAGCATTTTACCATACTTCTGCGGCAGTGAGCACTTTCTGACAGACTGCAAATCGCTCCAACATGATTTCCACAACTCCAATTCTTCTTTCAGAATATCATAGTTTGCCTGTTCAACCGCAACTTTAAGCATATCATCTCCTTTTCAT
>JAWOGE010000152.1:0-8522 GCA_046497165.1 bacterium
TCAGTTCATGGTTGACAGATGGGATAATACTCGCGGAATGCCTCAAAATACAGCCGCTTCCATTGTTCAGACCCGTGACGGATATATATGGATAGCAACAGAAGAGGGTTTTGCAAGGTTCGATGGAGTTGATTTCAAAGTTTTCAACGATGCCAATTTACCAATAACAATTCCAAATGTCAAAGATATAATTGAAGACAGATCTGACTCTTTAATATGGGTTGCTGTTGAAGGCAGTGGCCTTGTGAAGTTTAATTACCGCACAGAAGAGTACCGTATTCTGGATCTTTCAGATGGGTTGCCGTCTATAAATGTTTTAGTTTTAATTCAGGATAATAAAGGTCGGATATGGGGAGGAACCCGCAGCAAAGGTGTTTTCAGAGTTAACAGAGAAGGGATGGTCAGTGTTTTTAACAGCTCAACAGGATTTGCTGAAAACACCATAACCGGGATGGCTCTTGCTCCGGACGGTAATATTTATATGATATCTGAAAATAAAGTAATTCTCGTAAACTCTTCCGGTTCCATTGTTTCTGAATGGGGTTTTTCAGTACGCGTGGAAAGCATTTATATGAACAGTGACGATAAGCTTTACATAGGAACCAAAGGGAAAGGACTTTATACTCTTTCTCATGACAGCGGCAGATTAACCAATATTTTTCCGGAGATATTTGAAGACCGAATCATTTCCATGATAAATTCTGATAATGATGACAATATTTATGTAGGATCCATGGGTAAAGGACTTGTTAGAATAAGGGGAAACGGATCTGTGAAACCTTCGGAGCAGGACATGGTTAACATTTCCAATCTTGATTCTTTTGAACAGGACCACGAAGGGAGCATATGGTTGGGCACAAAAGGAGATGGATTGTTCCGCTTGAAAAAAGGCAAGTTCATAACATATGGAGAGCGAAGCGGTATAAAAGATCCCATTGTTTTCCCTGTTCACAGTCGGAGTGCGGGAGGGATGTGGTTCGGAACATGGGGAGGCGGTCTTTACTATATTCTTGACGGAAAAGTTCATCGCGAGGATTTCGGGGGTGAGATAAAGGAAAATTCTGTTGTTGTTTCTCTACTTGAAGAGAAAGATGAAACTCTGTGGGTTTCTGTTTATGGCAGCGGTGTTGTCAGAATAAAAGATGGCGAAACCAAGATTTTTGACAAAAGCAATGGTCTGGCAGACATAATTTCCGTTATTTTTGAAGACTCTCTGGGCACAATATGGATCGGAACTTTTGGAAACAGAGGTCTTTTTACTTATGAAGAGGGTAGAATTTCCAGATATCCCGGGGGAGGTATCTTTTCGGATACAATGATAAGATCGGTAACGGAAGATGTTAACGGAATAATTTGGGTTGGCACCGATAAAGGTGTCTTTAAAATTGAAGACGAAGGTGTATCAAATGCTGTGGAATCTCTCAGAAATACTAAAATAAATTCTGTTTATGCTGCTTCTGACGGTTTTTTTTACATAGCTTCGGATATTGGACTTGCTCTATACAGAGAAGACAGAAGAGATACTGTTATTCTTAATAGAAAAAACGGCATGCCTGTAAGCAACATGTTTGATGTTATAGAGGATAGAGCCGGTAATTTGTGGGTGACATCCAACAAGGGAATTATTTTTCTTGATCAAAAAAATGTACATGACTATTATTATGGGAGAGCGGAGAAAATAAATTCAAAACGCTATGGAATAAGTGACGGACTTCTGACTCCTGAATGTGACGGTGGTTCTCAACCCAACATATGGAGAAGTCGTGACGGAAGACTATGGTTCCCAACATCAGCTGGTCTTGCTGTGATTAATCCGGAGGACATAGCTTCCAACAATAAAGTTCCTGAAGTTCATATAAATAAAATGGTTGTGGACAACACAGAAACAGCTTTTTTAAATAATGGAGAGGAGATAGAATCATTTCCGCCCGGAAGCACCACATTCGAATTCTTTTATACCGGTCTGAGCCTTTTGTTTCCAGATCAGGTTCGTTTCAAATATAAGCTTGAAGGTTTGAACGATAACTGGGTTGATGCCAGGACAAGAAGAAATGCTTTTTATTCCAATCTTGAGCCGGGAGAATACACTTTCAGAGTCATTGCGGCCAACAATGATGGTGTATGGAACGAAGAAGGGGCTTCTTATACTTTTATTCTTGAGCCTTACTGGTATGAAACATGGTGGTTTTATGCACTGGTAGTTGCTTTTATTGTTTTTATTATTGTGATCATGGTCAGAAATAAAATAAAGCAGGTGCGTCTCAGAGAAGTTGAAATGTCTGAAATAATAGAAAATCGTACCGAAGAACTTCAGGGATTGATATCCCACATAAGAGCTATGTCTTTAAAAGTGAAAGATATTTCCGACTCTTTATCAACCGAGGCTTCTGACACTACAGAAAAATTTGCAAAAACACACTCTGAGATAAACGATGTTTCCGAAGCCATATCCGGCATAACCGAAAAGTTTACAGATGCAAAAAAACGGATGCTTTCGGTTAACGATACGGTTGATTTGCTTTCTCAGAAAGCTGATAAAAGTTCTGAAGTTCTAAAAATGGCCATTGACTCCATGGAGAGCATAAAAGAGAAATCAGGAAAAGTTGAAGAGATCATAGAAATGGTCAGAGAGATCGCTTTCAAGACAAACCTTCTTTCTCTTAACGCCGCCATTGAAGCTGCTCGTGCCGGTGAAGCCGGAAAAGGTTTCGCTGTTGTGGCTGAATCTGTTCGTGAGCTTTCAGGCAAGACATCCAACGCCGTGAATACTATTCAGACAAACACTGTTGAATCCAGAAATGCGGTTATAGATGGTTCAAAATCCATAGATGAAAGTGTGAATTTCTTTTCATCAATAGTTGCTCAGTTCAGGGATATAAACAACATGATAAGTGATTTTACCGCCCTTCTTGAAAAACATGTGAATGATGTGGAGCAGATAAATCATAAACTTTCCAGGGTCAGGAAAATAACAGAGGAAAACCGTTCCATGATAGAAAATATGAAGCAGGTCTCTGTTCTTCTTGACAGAGAGATGGCGAATCTGAACAAAGTCACAGAAAATTCGGGAAAATAGTTTAACGGGGTTTTTTATGAAAACATCAAAAATACGCATAGCAATAGACGGTCCGGCGGGAGCGGGAAAAAGCAGTACAAGCAGAATGGTTGCAAATGCACTTAATTTGAGATATATTGATACAGGAGCTTTATACAGAGCACTGGCATGGCATGTTAAAAACAACGGTTTTTCTGAAAAACAGGAAGCTGCTGTTAAGAATCTTCTCGATGATTTTTCAGTGGAGTTCAAAACAGAACATGGTATTAACAGAATCTTTCTCAAAGATATGGAGATAACATCTGAAATAAGGACGAAATCCGTAAGTATGGCCGCCAGTACGGTTTCCTCCTATCCTTTTGTCAGAAAAGCCCTTTTTTCTATTCAACGAGATTTTGCAGATGAGGGCGATGTTGTTATGGAAGGTCGTGATATAGCAACGGTTATAATGCCCGATGCCGAATATAAATTTTTTTTGACGGCCTCTGTTGAAAGCCGGGCTGAAAGACGGTGGAAAGAGCTTTCTGAAAAAGAGAAAAAAGAAACAACTTTAGAAGAGATGATAAAAGATATTGTCAAGAGAGATAAGCAGGACTCCGAAAGAAAAACCGCTCCTTTGAAAAAAGCCGAAGATGCCTTGGAAATTGACAATTCAGATATGACACTGGAAGAAACAGTTGATAAAATTGTTTCATTGGTAAGGAAAGGCTTGTGATGTAATGCCCGATGTGAAAATTGCAAAGCACGCAGGTTTCTGTTTCGGTGTCAGGCGAGCCATAGAAATGCTTGAAAAAACCATTGCCCGAGGTGTTGAAACAGGCCGAAATGTTGTAATGGCGGGTCCCATAATTCACAATCCCCGGCTAATTGAAGAATATTCCGAGAAGGGTGTCAGTGTCATTGACGGCAATGAGATTCCCGCCGATTCTCTTGTTGTAATTCGTTCTCACGGAATATCTGTTGATTTTCAGGATCATCTTAAAACAATAGAAAATGTTAAAATTATCGATACCACATGTCCCTTCGTTAAACGGATTCATCATCTCGTGGAGAAAAAAAGCAGTGAAGGATACACAATTATTGTTCTCGGGGACAGAAATCATTCGGAAGTTCGTGCTTTTGTTTCCAGAATCAGGGGTAAATTTCATGTAATAAACCCCGAAAAAGTTCAGGCTGATGATTTTGATAATATTTTAAGATTGTTCAAGGAAAATGACAGGCTTTTTCTTGTGGCTCAAACCACAAGTCGTCCCGACATATTTAAAAAACTTATGGATAGATGTCTCTCTTTAAAAGATAAAGTTGAAGATTTTGCTTGGGAAAATACAGTTTGTGACGCAACACAACAGAGACAAAAAATGGCATCCTGCATGGCTGAAAACACTGATGCCATGATTATAATAGGAGGAAAAAACTCCTCCAATACGGCTAAACTTCTTGAAATAGTTAAAAAAGAGAATAAAAATGCCTGGCATATTGAGTCTGCGTTAGATTTTTTAGAAGAGGAAGTTGAAAAACTTAAGAACAGTCGTATAATAGGAGTCACGGCGGGAGCATCAACTCCCGATTTTCAGATTGAAGAATTACGAAAGTTTCTGGAAGGCTTGTGAGAAATTTATCCCCCAGACATCCGGATCATCCCGATAAAATATTATTCCTTGAAAAACCTCTCGGCATCTCTATTTATATGAATGGTGATATAAACGAGGCTGATTGTGGTGCAGTCGCTGTGGTAGGTACGAGAAAGCCCGACATATACGGAATTAACATGGCCCGTGAAATAACTTCCGTCATTGTAAAAAGCGGTCGCACTGTAATAAGTGGACTGGCAAGGGGCATAGACACCGAATCTCATCGTGCCGCCATTGATTGCGGTGGAAGAACTGTTGCGGTTCTGGGAAGCGGGATAAACGATATCTATCCTGAGGAAAACATCGCTCTTGCCGGAAAAATATCAAAAAAAGGTGCTGTTATTTCTCAATTTCCGCCTGATGCTCCACCTGCAAAAAAAAACTTTCCCATTCGCAACGAAACGGTGGCCAAGCTTTGCAATTCACTTGTGGTGATTCAAGCTCCGGAAAGAAGCGGGAGTCTCATAACGGCCCGTCTCGCAGTTGAAAATAACAAACAGGTTTATGTTCTTGTGGGAAACATAGATAATGAAAAAATGTCGGGGAATTTCAGATTCCTGGAGTCGTACAAAAAAAACCCTCTCGTGAGACCGTTATTTTTTCCGGGAGCTGTTTTTTCCAAATCCTGTTCGCAGATGGAAATTCCGCAGACAGCTTCAGAAAACGAGGAGCTTTCTTTGTCTTCTGAAGAGCGTGAAGTAATAAAAGCACTCAGAAAATCTGAAAACAAAGAACTTTTTTTTGATAAAATAAGTAATTTTACAGGCATAGGTCCCGATAAACTGCCCGCCGTATTGCTGTCTCTTTCAATGAAGGGGCTTATAAATGAGATCGGAGGTAACCGTTACAGCATTTGAAGAATTTCACCATTGCCGCAACCATTTTTTTTATTGTCAAAATACTGTTGTTCAGTGGTTGTGAAAAGACGGAATACCCGGATTACGCCATACAGAAAGATATTGAATTGTCCGATGATGATATGGAAAACAATAAGAAGAGGTAATCATGTCTTTTCTATTCAAAAATATGACTGTTTTCGACGGAAAGCGGTTTTTCAGAGGTTCGGTGCTCACTGAGGGAGAAAAAGTTGTTTCCGTTCTTGAAAATGATTCGCCCGATGTTTCAGAAGACACTGAAATCATAGAGTCTGATTCATTGCTTATGCCGGGGATGATAAACTCTCATACGCACATTCCTATGTCTATTTTCAGAAGCTGTGCGGAAGATCTTCCTCTCGAAAGATGGCTCAGTGAGCGTATATTTCCTCTGGAAAAAGAACTTATATCCCGTGAAATGTGTTATTCAGCATCCCGATGGGGCATGCTTGAAATGCTCCGTAACGGCATAACTGCTTGCAGTGACATGTATTTTTTTGAAGATGCCGTTGCAGATGCAGCTCTTTCTCTCGGAATGAAAATTGTAATGGGGGAGGGGATTGTGAATTTCAGATCTCCGGCGGGTAGAACTCCTTCAGAGACGCTTGACTTTACGCGTCAATGTGCTGAAAAATACCGGAATTCATCGCTGATATATGTTGCGGTTGCTCCACACTCCCTTTACCTTGCAGACGACAAATACATTTTTGAAGCTGCTGAAATTTCCGAAAAGTTTGACCTGCCTTTTCATATTCACCTTTCAGAAACAGAAAAAGAGGTCAAGGACTTTGAAAAAAAGTTCGGACTCCGTCCTTTTCAGTGGCTTGCCGGAGAGGGTCTTCTTAACAGACATGTTACAGCTGCACACTGTGTTCATGTTGATACGGCGGAAATTGAACTCATGGCTGAGCACAAAATCACGGTTGCACACTGTCCTTCAAGCAATATGAAACTTGCCGGAGGCATAGCACCAATCAGAAAAATGATGCAGAAAGGTGTGAATGTTATGGTTGCTACCGATGGTGCGGCGAGCAATAATTCACTGGACCTTATTTCCGAAGCCTGTCTGGCGGCAAAGGTTCAGAAAGTTATTTCAAAGGATGCTTCAGTATGCCCTGCAACTGATATGCTTTGCTCGCTGACTTCAAATGCTGAAGCTGCTTTCGGAGCCGGTTTCGGCGTCATAAAAGAAGGTTCCCCGGCGGATCTTGTGCTCATGGATATTTCCGTTCCAGATGTCTGGCCTTTTTACGAGCCTGCTGCCGCTATTATTTATTCCAACAGCAGCAGATCAGTGGATACTGTTCTTGTAAACGGGAGAAAAGTTGTTGAGAAAGGTAATGTTCTGAATGTAGATTATAATACTTTGAGAGATGAAATTCAGCCGCTTGTGGAACGAGTAAGTAGTATAGCTGACAAAAATTTGAAGTTGTGATGAAAAAAATTATTTATGATACCTGTTTTGAGATTGAAATATTCTGAAGGAGTTTAAAGATGAGAACTATTCCTGTCATAAGACATAAGATGGACATCCCTTATACTGATATAATAATCTGGTTTCCCGGCGGAGTGGTTTCTGAGAATGAAAAAGAATCGGGATTTGCTCATTTTTCCGAACATCTTATTTTTAAGATGAGTCACGGGGGAAAACGGCCGGCTGATTTTGTTGAGGAGCTGGGCGGCAGTATAAACGCATGGACATCCATGGATTTTGTAGCTCTGACGGTTACTGTTATGAACCGATATGTTCCCGATGTCATCTCCTATTTTCAAAATCTGCTCTCTTTTGATTTTTCAACGGTTAGTGAGGAAGATTTTAAGGAGGAGCGCAGTGTTGTTATAGAGGAAAAGCTGATGTATCACGACGATCCTGTCGAAAGACTTGTTCTCGAGGTCAGAAAGAAAGTTTACGGAGATCATCCCTATGGCCGAGATATAAGCGGAGAAGTCAATGTGCTCAGTAATGCGACTCAAAATGGACTTGAGACTTTTTACAGAGAATCTTTGATAAGATCTCCTTTTGTCACCTGTGTCGGAGGATATGACGGAAATTTTTCTCTCTCTCTTCCGGTTTCAATGAAAAAAGTTCCCACAAAGGTTTTTAAAAAAAGAGCGGGTGAAAAATTTGTAATTGAAAACAGAACAGAAAAATACTATTTCATGGCGGGATGGGCTTTTCCCTATGAGATGAGAAGCATGGTGATGACACATCTCATTAAAACAATGCTTTCTTCTCTGAGCAGTGCGGAATTTTACAACAGGCTTGTGTTTGAAGACAGAATATTTGATGAACTGCTTGTGGAGACTCTCACAGCCAACACATCTCTTTTTTTTGGTCATCTCGGAGTGTTTTCAGGTGACAGACGTTCAGAAAGGCTCGAAAAATGGCTTTCTTTGTGGGACAACTATGTTTTTTCAATGGATGAATTTTCAAAAGTCGTGGAACTTTTCATAAGAAAAAGAAGACTTTTTGCGGAAAACCCCGAAATAATATCCGATTCCATGGGCAAGAGTTTTTTTATTTACGGTGAACCTCAGAAGCTCAATGAAAAATATCTTTCTACTCTTTACGACATAAATCTTGATGAATTGAACAGCTTTAAACAGGATATGCTGGGTTTTGACAATCTGACATTGGGTGTTTCGGTTCCGGAAAGCGAAAAACATTTTAATTTAAATACTGTAAAGAGAGGTGATCTGAAAAAGAGATCTTTAGATATTGCCAACTATGTGCATCGTAAAAGTAAAAAAGCTGTTTTATCGGTTCTTAAAAGAAACTCCCCCGAGATAACTCTCTATCTCATGAAAAAAGCCGGTGTGGCAATGGAGAAAGAGGGTAAAAGCGGTGTGTCCGGGCTTTTTATGAGATGTCTCGGAGCTTCATGTTTCCATTGTAATTATTGATTCCTACATTTGCCGCCGAATATGACAAAAGAATCTGAACAGGAAGAGAAATTTCGC
>JAWOGE010000182.1:0-4561 GCA_046497165.1 bacterium
AGATACCGGAGATACTGGAGATACCGGAGATACCGGAGATACCGGAGATACCGGAGATACCGGAGATACCGGAGATACCGGAGATACCGGAGATACCGGAGATACCGGAGATACCGGAAATACTGGTGATGAAACATGTTCTGACATCGATTGTCCTGAAAACAGTCATTGCGTTGAATCTCCCGATGGTGCCTACTGTGAATGTGATGAAGGTTATAATATGAACAGTGGAAACTGCGTATCGGAAAGTGACCCTATTATCGGTGATTTTTTACTTGAATTTGATGGCCCTGTGAATTCGGGTGACGAAAGAGAGGAAGGGAAAGGCTCTGTATCCTTTTCTCATTTTGGTGAAGAGTTGATTTTCGAAGAGGTTGAAATTCCATTTGTAGTAAAATTCCCTCTTGCAAGTTTAGAAGAAAACCGTATCAGCATAACATGGATAGAGGACGGCAGTCTTTCATTTGAAACACGATTTATATCTTTTTCCTTTCCCAAAGAGATTCCTGAAGGTGATTTCTCTTTTTCCGATGAGGAAGCTCTGCTTCTTTTCGGAGATATGTCCTTTTCAGGTGGATCGGCATCCATAAAGTGTGTTCGTTCTGTGTGTCATGACGGAGAAGGCGACATCCTTTTCTATGACGCAAAAAAAGGTATAGATGTTACTGCTGATGGAGACCTTTATGATGCATCCATAGTTTCCGACCATCTGGATGTTCCCGTTTGTCAGGATTGACAGATTGGAATTCTTTTGTTTTTTTACAAACATTCATAGAATATATCTCAGGCTGTGTTTAAGATGATAAAGCGAGGTGGATAATGGCTTGGATTCAAACCATAGAGGAAAATCAGGCTTCGGGTAAACTAAAAAAAATATATGAATCTTTAAAAAAAGAAAGGGGCAAAGTGTCCCGGATACTTTCTGTTCACAGTCTTCACCCAAGAGCGATGCAGAAACATCTTGAACTTTACGCTGCCGTTATGTTTGATTCGTCAGGTGTCTCGCGTGAAGAGCGGGAGATGATAGCATGTGTTGTTTCACGAAAGAACAGATGTCCGTACTGTATTGCCCATCATGACGAAGCTCTTTTTTATTACTGGAAAGACAGAGAGAAAATCCGTTCGCTTGAAAATATTGACAGCTGTGATATTACAGACAGACAGACAGCGATGCTTCATTATGCTGAAAAACTTACGGAATCTCCGGAAAAAACAACGGAAAAAGAGATAAAAACACTTAGAAACCATGGTTTTTCCGATGAGGAGATACTCACCGTCAATCTTGTTGTCTCATATTTTAATTTTGTAAATAGAATTGCATTGGGACTCGGTGTAGAAGCTGATGATGATGAGGTTTCAGGTTACAATTATTGAGTATTAAAAAACTGTGTATCCGGAATTTTACTTATGTATTTTAATAAATTGTTTTTTGTTTTTAGCTGCCTTACACTTTTCAACACTTCAATACATGGGAAATCCTTTTCTGATCTTTTCTTTTCCCCAGAAAAAGCAACGATCACTTCGCTTTCCTCTTTTGATAGAACAAACCGAAACAACACATCACTTATTCAAGAAACAGGTGTCAGTACTGATATTGCACCTCTTTTTCTTTTTTCCTCGTTTTCTCGTTTTGATCTGACAAAAAACAGTTTCAGGAATGCTTCTGTAATATGAAAAATGAGACCTCTGAGTTTTTTCAATTTCACATCAGGGTTCCATTATCGTTGTTTTCACAATTACAGTGTTGCTCATGGTGATATTTTTTTTATTGCGGATTTTATTTTTCCACCGGGCAGGGTAGTGAACTTTCTTTTTTCTCCCGGTCTTAATATGCGACGGATTAAACTTGATACCCGTAGAAAACAATCTACCGAAGGTCAGAAGTATCGACGCAACATGTTTTTCCTATGGCAAATTGCATTGAAAATAAAACCTTCAGACAGATATTTCATTTTTATATCTTCCTCTAATTCGCATGCTGGCGAGCCAGTTTCGTTAGGTTATTTTCAAATGAAGCTTGTGAATAAATTCAGAGTGTCGGATAATGTTTCTGTTCTTTTATCCGGAGGTAGCGGTTTCTCAGGAGTTATGTCTGTCGCCGGTACGCTCAACAGGATCTTCGTAACAACGGGAGCTTCTTTTGATATTCCGTTTTAATCTCTTATTTTTACTGCTTTGGCTTTTTCTATCCTGTGATTACATAGATCCGGTCAATGCTTTTTTTTCATCATCCCCAGACAGCCGTTTTGAGGACGGGAAAAATCGTCCTGATCCTTTACCGCCTGAATATATCGATGCAGCCGATTTTAAATTTCTTGTAATCAGCGACACACATTATTATAAAAAACAGCCTCGATACTTTGGCCGTATGAAAGCTTTTATAAAAGAAAGAGAGGTCAATTTTATAGTACATCTCGGCGACATAACACAATCGGGCAGAAAAAAGCAGTTTGAGCTTTTTTCAGAAGATTTCTCCTCCTTACATATACCGCTGTATCCGCTCATAGGAAATCATGATCTTTACAATGACGGTTACAACCACTTTCTTGATTTTTTTGGAAAAACCAATTACTTTTTATCCATAGGTGAGGCAACATTGATATTTCTTGACACAGCCAACGCTTCTCTCGGTAATCTTCAAAAAATCTGGTTTGAACAGATATTGGAAGCAAACAAAGATCGAATGGTTTTTGTTTTTGCTCACATAGGACCTGACGGAGGTGGTGTTCAGAAACCCACGGAAATGCCTTATCCTGAAGATGTTTACTATTTTTATCACATCAACGAACGCTGGGGTACGGATATCTTTTCAGCAGGACACCTACACATGTATATTGACAACACTGTCCGGGGTTGTCGTTATATCACTCTTAACAATCTTGAAGAGGACAGCAGATCGGCATTTCTTGTTAAAGTTTCCGGAAACAGCTACAGCACGGAAATATTGTCCGGAACAATGTCACCTGAATCGTTCGATTCTGAGTTAGAAGAGTAATTTGAAGTTTTCAATGATATAAGATTACAGATGTCAGGAAAAGTATTTGTCAATAAACTGATTTTATGTGAAATATTTTCTTGAAAAAGCTGTGTAAATATGGTAGCAATTATACTATGAATATTGGAAAGCTTCGTACAGAACTGAAGAACTATTTTCTTAACGGAAGTGCTGTTAATGATATAATGTCTTCTCTGAGAAAAGGCAGTGCAATAAGAATAAGCTCACCTCACATAGTTGACCTGACAATGAAAAAGATTGGTAGAAATCGTTACATCGTTGAGGATTCTCAGGGAGAAGATGTTGATGTTTTCGTAAAAGTTCCTCTTGATTTTATCAACCAGCTTCTTGAAAAATCCATTGAAAAACCGGATGAACTTCTTCAATTTATAGTAAAATATTATTTTGATTCACAAACAAACAGCAACATAAGTGTGAAATTCAATTCAGGCCTGCTGAAACTGACTGCCAAAGGGTATTTCAAATTGCTTTCAATCGGTGGTCCTGCTTTGCGTCAGTTTCTACGAGGTGAAGGAATGGGATCTTTGAGTTCCATAAAAAAAACTATCAGCAATATTGCAAACAAATAACGGGGCTGCTTATTATGGAAAAACAGAATCTTCTTTTGTTCGAAGCGGACAGCGAACACGCCAGAGATATCAAGGCTGCGTTCGAAGAGTATAATTTCAATGTCCTCACAGCAAGTACTGAGAACGAAGTTCAGGAAATCATGGGTATGGATACAGTGGACCTTTTCATTATCCGGGCTGAAAATCCTCATGTAAGCGGTTTCCTTCTGTGCAAAAAGATAAAAAAAATGGATGACTATGAAGATGTACCTGTTATAATTCTTTCATCTGACGGAAATAAGGATATTTTTGAAAAACACAGAAATCTGCCGTATTCAGCAGAATATTACATAGCTCTCCCTTCTTCTCTTGAAGAGGTACTCGCAACCGCCAATGTTCTTCTTCCTTTCATAGATGAAGGGACAAGCCCGGGAACAGTTACAGCAGAAGAGAAATCTCAAGAATCCGTAACGGAAGAAGAACTTGAGGAAGTTGAAACGGAAGCTCAGGAATCCGTTCCGGAGGGAAATGAACCTGCCGAACTGCCGAATGATGAAAAAGAGGCCCTGAACAAAAAACACGAAGCTATGGAACGGGAACTTGAGATAAAAAACAATGAAATTGACACCTTGACATCCCGAATTAAAGAGCTCAGTACAAAAAACAGAAATCTTGAAAATAAAAATTCTGACAGTTCAGATAAAGCAGACAGTTATGACGAGGAGATGCATTCTCTTAAGGAACAGATTCTGGATCTGAAAGACAAAAACGAAGATCTCACATTAATAAATGGAAAGATGAAAGAAAAAGTCCGGAATGTTGAAAGAGAGCTCATTACTCTTAGAGAAAACAATGAAAAACTTGAAGAGAAAAATACAGAATTCTTTGAAAAACTTGAAGAGGTTAAAGAAAAAGAACAAAATTTTGAAGAGATAAAAACATCTCTTGAAAACTCTTTCAGAGAAGAAAAAGAAGAGCTCCTTGAAAAATACAGAAA
>JAWOGE010000233.1:0-4823 GCA_046497165.1 bacterium
AAGATACACAAGCCTGTCAAGAATTTTGTCGGAAAGGAAGGAAAATCTGTATGTCTCAGCATATTCCAGATATTCACTTATGTAAACCGCTCTGGGAATACCATTTTTTTCCATAGAAACAAGACGCCTGTATGAAGCTATAGGATTTTTTCCGTTTTCTACGCATGTCTCGTACAAAGTCACCGCTTCATCATACTGTTTTCGGGAATGCATTATATCGGCTTCCATACAGAAAAGATTCTGTTCCACAAAAAAAACAGGCGAATTGTCCTTTATATCATTAAGAATATCAAGAGCCTGAGTGAAGCGTTTTCTTACAAAATAAGTTTCAAGTCTGAGATGTTTAAAAAACAAAGTATTTTTCAGATTATTAGAAGATTTTTCAAGCAGGGAATCAAACTCCTCATATCTTCCGAGCTTGTAAAAAGCAAAAGCTTTTTGAATCAATTTTTTTTCTGCATCATCATATTCAGAAGAATCGGAATATCTTATAAACGAATAGTAATCTTCGGCAATAAATATCTCGCTTAAGCAATTTTCTGTTATTTCATCCCTGTTGAGACACTCCCGATATCCGAAAAGGGAAAAAACAGAAAAAACAATAATTAGAAAAGGGGAAAAACGCATATATATCCTTTTTGTAAAAGCCGTTCCAAAGTATATTAACAGCAAAAAAATTTGTTGCAAAAAAATAAATGAATTTTACCTGAATCGTTCGATTCTGATTTAGAAAACATGGGAAAAATTCTGATTCAGAGTCAGACTTATAAAGAAGCTGTAAAAAGCATTGCTCCTGCGGTCATAAGAAAAAGAGAGGCAGATAGTTCAAGAAAAGTTTTTACATAATAAAAGCTTCTTCCGGAATTGTTTAAAAAAGAAAGTGCTTTTTTTCTAAAAATAATCACAAAGAAACCAAGCAAGGATATTGTAAAAGCCATGCCTAACATCATAGCTACCGAAAGAAATATTCCGAAATAAAAGAGCCCCATTCCCATAAAAAAGATAAGTATCATAAAAGTTCCGGGACATGGAACAATTCCTACAGAAAAAGCCATAAAAACAAGACTTCTTAAAGAATTTTTCTTCAATTCAGTTTTTTTCAGCGGAATGTCTCTGTTTTTATCTTCAGAACCCTCTCTTTTTTTAATACTATGAAAAACTGAAACAAAAATATAGAGTCCGAAAACAAATATAACAGAAAAACTTATTGAACGCAGATAGTTGCTCATAAGTTCAAATTTTTCTATAAAACCCGAACGAAGAAGAAGATAAAACAGTGATGCCAGCAAAACAGCTGATCCGGTATGAATAACAGCAAAAAGGAATCCAAAAAAAACTCCGTGCACGGGGGTGCTGTTACGACCTGCAAAATAACTTATTGAAAATATTTTACCATGTCCCGGACCGGCAGCATGTATGAGACCGTAAATAAAAACCGTTAGAAAAGAGATTAAAGCTGTTTTAAAGCTGAAACCGTCTCGCAGTTTTTCAGCATAGTTTTCAACTTTTTTATAAAGTTTTCTCTGCAAAGAAACCATGAAACTTATAAAATATCCATATGTGGAAGACCAAAAAGATGAAGAGGTCTCTTCTTTTTCATCTTTATGCTCCGGAGACTCCTCTTCCTGTCTAATTTCAGAATCAGCACCATCTTCTCCGGAAGGTGTTATAAAAGGGTTTTTCTGAGGATAAATAAAAGAGAAAAAGATAAAAAAAATAATTGTTGCAAAAAAATATCGGGGTATCACTTTTTTTGGCTGTCACATACAATTTTCAACAATTCCATAGAAACCTTACCGTAAGATATTGTGTGCCTTAAAGTTTTTTCTTTTTTCAAAACACAACTTTTATTTTTATCACCTTTTTCAGAAATGTTTTCAAATTTAAAAGATGTATAATAAGTGGGATCAAAAACAGCAAGAGAGATGTTTTCCAGGTTGGAAATTTCTGCTCCGACCGGTACAAAAAACTCATAGAGCAATTGATTTTTTTTGATTTCAGCTCTGAAATTTTCAATCTCAATCTTTTTCTTTCTTTTTCCATTGATTTTTATGGAGTTAAAATAGTTGTATCGTCTGGAGTAGCTGAATCCTTTGGAAAAGGCTGTTTTGTTTTCATCTTTGTCTATTTTACCGTTTCCATCGGCATCAAATTCCGGTATCATGGTTGAGGAAAAAATCCTGTCAAATGTCCAGCTGTGGTGAAAACCGGAAACCTTTCCATTTTCCCAGATTGCAGAAACATCCACATCTACAAAAAGGTGAGGATGGGCATAAATAAAATTTGAAGAGATAAGAAATGTGCACAAAATAAAAATAAGAGTTTTCATGAGAACTGTTACTCTCCCTCTTCATCTACCTGATTTTCTTCTACATCTGAAACATTATCAGACATATCATCGACAGATCCTGAAACATCTTCAATGGATGGCTCATTATTATCTTCAGATTCGGATATCATATCATCAAACCCGGGAAGCTCTTCAATCCGAGGCATGAAAATTATCTCAACTCTTCTGTTTTTCTCTTTGTTCTCAGACGAATCGTTTTTCACAAGAGGATCAAAAAAGGAATGTCCGGCAGCAGTAAGAATGTCCGGGCTGACACCACTCTCTATCATCATTTTTACAACCTCTATGGCACGCTGTGCAGAGAGTTCCCAATTTGAAGGAAATCGTTTTGTTTTTATGGGATCGTCATCGGTATGTCCCACCACGAGAAAATGACGGTCTTCCATATCATTAAGAGTTTCGGAAAGCTGTATGATAGCTTCTTTACCGGCCTCCTTCATTTTTGTACGCCCTGAAGGAAACAGAACATCACTACTCAGCGAGACTATCATTCTTCCATTTCTTATTTTCACCGACAAAGTTCCCGCATCTATCATTTTTTTGAGTTTTTTCATGAGATCTCTGTATTCAGCATTTCTCCGATCTGCCGCTTTTTTCATTCTTCTAAGTCTGATAAGCTCTTCTTTTAGAGATTCTCTCTCTTCAAGAAGTTTTTCATGCTCTTCAAGAAGCTTTTGTCTCTGTGTGTCCATACGATTTTTCTCCTCCTTTAAATTTTCTATGGACGCACCTCTTTCTTCCAGTTCTTCAGACATCATATCGTTTAATTTCATGGCATCTATAAAATCCTGATTCAGAGAAGTCAGTTTTTTCTTCAGCTCTTCAATCTCTTTTTGAAGAGAGTCGTTTTTATGTCGCAATGAACTGTTCTGCTTTTCAAGCTCCTGTTCAGATTCTTTCAGAGAAGAGATCTGTTTTTGACTGTTTCTAAGATCCTTGAGTGTTTTCTGGTGTATCTCTTCATCAATACCGCAGGAAAACACAAAAAAAGACAGAAAAAAAATTAAAAATGTTTTTTCATTAAGTTGCTTCATTTAAATCTCCCGATTTATTATTAACAATCATATCTGTTCAAGCTGTGTCACTGTAACAATTTTATAAAGAAAAGGTTCATAACTTTCTTTGTTAAAAAAAATAAGCGATAAGTTCAAAGAAAAGCGGAAACACAACGGAATAAACACAGGAAAAAACCCATAAAAGTAAAAAAGTTCCCCAGTCTCCTTTAACCCTTTGAATCCCCTTTGCAAAAATAAAATCTTTCATAAAAGTTGATGGAGTTGATTCAAAAAAGAACGGGAAAATAAACCACACAAGAAAAGCGGTGCTCATATATGAAATAATATATGTCTGAAAAACAAACAGGGTGTCTGTTGTTATGAGAAACCATGTAAACAACGACATCAGAGCCGCAAGAAACACAGTAATACTCATGTCACTGAAAAAGCCCTTCAGCATATCAACGGAATCGATCTCCTTCCATTGACGGTTGTCAATTATAACAGCGTTTTCTTCGGCAACAAGTTCCATAGCTATTTTTGTCCCCGGAATATTAACTATCTCTTCATTTTCCTCCCGGACATATATATTATCGAGAACAGAGATCACTTCGTCAAAAAAACCGGTTTCATTAAAGTCAGTGAAAGATGATTTTTCTGAACTGTTCTGTTCCAAATCGTGTCCGCATCCCCGACATACATAAGAGTTGTTGCTTTCCAATCCACATCGGAAACATCTGCTCATGAACTGCCTCTTTCAAAGTTGCTTCGTATATTAACTTCTTCGCTGGAAAATGCTTTTTTCATTATTTTTTCGATCTTTTCATTATCTCCTCCGGTTTCTTCATAAAGATACAGAATATCTATGTAAACATTATTCCCTTTGACATATCTTCCATCAAATGTCAGGGCATCGGATCTCTTAATTTTTTCTTCGTACTTATCCATAATCTCAACCAAAAACTGTATCTCTTCGACCATTCGTTTCAGTATGGATTCCGGAGTCCGCCCTGTATAAGCTATTTCGTAGGCAATATTAGCTATGTGTACAAAATACCTGAGTTCACTGCCCTCTTTCATTACACGATAAAATCTGTTCTTACTGTTATACACAGGTTTGATCCCATCCATTTTTCTAAGAGTATCCCCTACTCTTCCGGTAAGAACATTCACATCAATAAAAAAAGTTATATCTATCTGTTCTGGAAAAAGTTTCGACGGAAAAATCATAGATCCCGTTATTTTTTTTTCAAATGGCAACCCCATCTTTTCAAGTTCCGCAACTGGAAGTGGCATTATTTTTGTATCGCTGGGAGATTTCACCGTTCCCAATACCCTTGTAATGTCATCTCTCAGTTTTTTTTCACTTTCCGGACCAGTGAGTAAAGGATGCCTATTGTTTATGCCGGTGTCTAATATGCACACAGATGTGGTAATATCCGTTTTAATGTAAAGCCTGCTTAGAAGGTTCTCTACCC
>JAWOGE010000119.1:0-5361 GCA_046497165.1 bacterium
GTTTTTTTATGTCCTGTTTCTTTCCCATTTTATTTTTTACAGCATCCTGAAGAGGGTTTTTGCCGGGAGCCGGTTTTGTTTCTATATCTGAAGCAAAATCAAGGGAATCAAGGTTCTCTTCGTAAAGTTCATAGCCGAGCTTTTTTTGTATTTTCTTAATATGATTTTCAAAGAAATCAGCTCTTTTTTTCCGTTTCAATTTTGTTTCTATGGTGGTTTTTACATCTTCAAATGATTTTTCAACTGCATCGCGACGACCTGTGAGTTTTATGATGTGATAACCTTTTTCTGATTTAACAGGTTTGCTGATATCTCCCACTTTTTCAAGGCTGAAAGCAGCATCTGCAAAGCTTTTTTCCATTCTTCCGCCCTTTTCTTTACGGGCAAAGTATCCAACATTTCCACCGCGTCTTGCACTGGCGGAATCTTCGCTGTGTTCTTTTGCAAGTTTTTTGAATATATCCGCTTGGTTTTTTCTTTTCATGAGCTCTTTGTAAACCTTGTCCGCTTTTGCTTTTTCAGATAAAAGGATATGACTTGCTTTGATCTTTTCAGGCTTATTGTACTCATCTTTTGTTTCTTCATAATGTTTTTTCATTTCAGCTTCAGATATTTTGAGGGCTTCTTCTATTTCCTGTTTTACGCTTTCCTGGATGTAGTGACGGGCGATATTTGACTTTATCTTTGTCAGAAGAATAGGGTTGTCGACAAGATTGTTTTTTACGGCGTAACGGGCCAGAACTTCTCCCTGAACAACTTTTTCCACAAACTCTTTCTTTTTTTCCGGAGTGTTATAGCGAGCTTTTATATAGGGATTGAGTTGTTCCATATATGATTCAAGGTATTTATCGGTTATTTTGACGCCGTCAAACTCTGCAATTACTTCACCCTGTTTTACTTCGGGAAAAAGATCAATGGAGCCGTCTCCTGACCCTTTTCCAGTGCACCCCGAACTCCCTGCAATTGCAATTGTAATAATAAACATAATGGAAATTAAATGTCTCATAATCTACTCCTCTTTCTCATTGTTAAAAAAACAAGTACTACTAATTTTTAAAAATATTATTTGTTTTGTCAAGATTAAATCTCGTAATCAGTGTTTTGTTTCAATCGTTTACCGCAAAATGTTCCATGTGAAAAGCTGAGTCGGCTTTAAGTATAATATCTATGTTAAGGTCTTCTTCAATTACTTTAAGCGGTCCGATCTTCTCATTTTTCAAAGAAAGTATTATGTCGGGATGTGCTTTTACTGAAATTTTAAAAGAGTTGTTAATCATTACGGTCCTTTTTATCTCTCGAAATATTTCAGAGCATATTATCTCTTTTGATTTTATGTTCCCTTTTCCGTTACAATACGGACAGACTTCAGTCATTCGTCTTATGTTGCTTTCGGAAGTTCTTTTTCTCGTGATTTGAATAAGTCCGAGTTTAGTAAAATGATAGACAGAAGATTTAGCCTTATCTTTTTTCAGTGTATTTTTAAGATGTGATATTATTTTGCTGCGATCCTCATGCTCCTTCAAGTCTATGAAATCTATTACTATTATACCGCCGATGTCTCTGAGTCTTATATGGTAGCATATCTCCTCCACTGCGGCCATGTTTGTCTGAAAAGCTGTCTGCTCAAAGGAGTTTTTACCGAGATATTTGCCTGTGTTAACATCTATTACCGTAAGTGCTTCTGTTTGTTCTATGTAAAGGAACCCGCCATTTTTGAGCCATATTTTCTTTTCGGTTATTTTGGAAATCTCCTGTTCCACTCCGTAATAGTCAAAAACAGGGTAGGGTTTGTCATAATGCAGAAGGAGATCTTTTCTTCCCGGCATATATTTTTTTACATAAATATCTGTTTTTTCGAAATCTTCTTGACTGTCAACAATTATTTTTTCAATTTCATGTCCGGGGATATCAGAAAGGATTCTTATAAGAGGTCCATCATTTTTCAGTAAAAGACAGGGGTTTTTCCTGCTTTTGTATTCGGTCTCAATGTTTTTCCATTTTTTTATGAGAAGTCGGATCTCTTTTTCAAGTGTTTTTTCATTTTCGTTTTCCGAAAGAGTCCTGAAAATAATCCCGTATTTTTTTCCGCATACTTTTGCTCCAAGGTTTTTGAGAGCGGTTCTTTTCTGAGGGTTTTCTATTTTTTTGGAAACTCCCGTACTGCCGGGACTGAGAGGCATAAGAACAGCGTAACGCCCCGGAATCGATATGTTGCAGCTTAAACGGGCTCCTTTTTCACCGATAGGTTCTTTTTCAACCTGCACCATTACTTTTTGTCCGCCGTTCAAGAGTTTACTTATGTCAGGCTTTTCCCCGTTGTTTTTAACTTTGCAACAGATAGATTCCGGCAAATCTTTTATGTACAAAAATCCGCTTCTGTTCCCTCCAAAATCAACAAAGGCTGCGTCCATCCCGGGCAGAGTCCGTTTTATAATTCCACAATATATATTTCCCAGCATATGTCCGTCGGCATCGTCAATAATGGAAATTTCGTGAAGCATGTTGCCTTCAAGCAACGCTATTCTTTGTTCTCCGGGGATTTTATTTGATATTACATGTACTGGCATATTATGAGATTTCTATGGGTTGTTTCTGTTTTAATAAAAAAAGTGGAACATTGAAAGAATGTTTTTCAATATCACTTTTTATTTCATCTATAAATCCTGGTTTCTGGTGAAAAAGATAGACCGGAGCTTCGTGTTTTATGCGACAGAACTCTTTGTAAAGATGACAAGGAGCCATATGTTTGGATATTTCTGCAAGTTTTCTTAGCCTGTCAGGAAAGGAAAGTTCGTAAAAAATTGCCTTTATATCTTTTGTTCTGTTAACGGTATCAACAAAATTGTCGCATATGAATGTGTCTCCGGAATATCCTATGGTGATACCATTTTTTCTTATTATAAACCCCAGAGAGTCAACTATGTGGTTTACTGAGACAGGTAAAAATTCTATGCCGTCCGCAGTGAAAGACTCTCCGTTTTTAATTATACTGAATTTTATTGTCGGTTCTCCTTTTCGAGGCAGCTCTGTAAAGTCGGGCCATATGACATTGTTGAATATATATTTTTTGAGATAGGTGGCTGTTTTTTCCGTCAGATGAACAGTTACGGATTTTTTGAGGAAGGATAGCAGGTAGTCTGCAAACGGAGGAAGATCTTTTATGTGATCGTAGTGGGCGTGGGTTATAATTATATGATTTATGGATTTAAAATGAACAGGTGAGATAGCTGTCATGAGCCCTCCGGCATCAATTATACAACCGGAAGAAAGTGACATTGTTATTGATTGTTTTGTTCCCATTGTGCTGCCGTAACAACCGTATGGCAGAAGTGTAAACATGAGACCCTCCTCATTAAATGAGAGAATATGACATAACAGAGGCAAAAGTCAAGATAAAAACAGAGAATGTTGTGAAAAAACTTATGGTGTTTTTATTTGAAACCTTGGCCTCGGGATGCTGTTAAGCATTATAAAGAGGGATTATGGGGTAAATTTTAAGGGCAGAAATTTTTTTTTTCAAAAATTTGATATTCAATTATATTTTTGATACTGTCTATCGGTTGCATTTTTATTGGTTAAAAAACAGAGGAGTTATTCATGCAGAAAAAAGTCGTTGTTTTCAATTTTTTCATTATGATGGCGCTGGTTTTTACAGCATGTAATCCCGAGGATGAGTATCTCAGACAGGTTTACAGTAAAAGTCAGAGAAAATGGGCTATCCAGGGGTTGAGAAAAATTAAGGACGAGATAGTCAATAAAGACAAAGTTTGTGAAAAACTTCTGAATCTCGATAAAACACCGGAAGCCGGTTTAGGGATAGAAGCAGCCGGAAGAATAGGTTGCGACGACGATAAATGGATCAAGCGTCTTGAGGAGATAGCAGAGCCTTGTTTTGAAACCCTCAGTGTTCGCAATCTGAACACTCTTAAAAGTATAGCAAGGGCCATAGGTATGATGGAAGCTGAAAAAGGAGTTGATCTGCTTGAGCGTTATTTTTCAATTGAAACTCCGGAACAGTTGGCGACAAGTCAGCGTGAAAAACACGAATCTGTTGTAAAGCAGCTGGCCATTGAATCACTCAGTGAAATGCCTGAAGCATCAAAACATCTTGTTCCTAAAATTCTTGAAGTTTTTACTTCGGATAAAGAGGATTTCGGTACCAAACATAATACTGCCAAAGTTCTTGGTGAGTTTCAGGCTCCCGCTTCAGTGGGACCTCTTGTTGATGCAATGTATTATGAGGAGCAAGGTTACAGTCTTTTCAGACCTGCCCGGGAATCTCTCATAAAGCTCGGAAAATACGCGGAAGACAAACTTATAGAAGTCTACAAAGGCAACAATCCTAAAGTAAATAAAATTATGGATAAAAATAAAGAGAGAGCTCTGAAGAAGTTCTGTCCTGAATTTGTGGATAAGGCTGACAATGAAAAAGAGCTTCAGAAGTGCGAAGCTTATCATAAGTACAAAGCTACAGAGGCACAGATTGAAGCAACCAAGATGATAAAGCCGGCTACTGTTCTTGCGGATATAAGAAGTCAAAAAGCGGTTGACATGCTGCAGAAGACACTTGAGGAGCAGCTTGCTACTGATAAAAAGATGCCTTTCCTTGTTGAGCATCTTTCAGTCCATCTCGCAAAAATAGGTGATTTTAAAGCAACTTCTACCCTGCGTAAAATGATCGATAAGGATTTTGTTATTCAGGATCAGTCGAAACAGCAGAAAGGTATGAGTAAGAAACAGAAAGAGCTCGCTAAAAGAGGGCAGGAAGTTAGTGTTCGCATGCGTGGTGCCAGAGCACTTGCAATATTGGGTGATATGTCTGCCGTACCTTCTCTTGAAAAAGCTGCTTTTTCGGATGTTCCCAGTGCTCTTGACATGGAAAATCTGAAACATTATTTTTACGAGACGAAAATATGGGCTTCAAGGGCCTATACAAAGATGCTTTCTGATAAGGAAAAAGCTGAAAAGTTTATAAAAATGGCAGAAAAATCCATTGAAACATGGCAGTCCCGTTTTGATGAAATAAATAAAGATGCTGAAAAAATAGTGGATGAGAAATATTCAAAAGCCAGCGAAAAACCGGAAAAAGAGGTTCTTGAAAAAGAGTTGGAGACACAGGCTAAAAGACACCCCATGTATGACTCTACAAAGAGAGCGATACGCTATATGAAACGGGCTGTTATTCGTGCTGAAACCGCTAAGAAATGTGGAAAAGATGTCAAATGTTATGCAGAAATACTTGACAATGACGAAGCTAAGGATGCGGAAGTTGAGAAAGCTGTTAATATGATTGCCTACAACAATAAAATGGGTGACTTTGCCGATAAATTGAAAAAAGTTTTTTATCACGAAGAACCTTTT
>JAWOGE010000313.1:0-14056 GCA_046497165.1 bacterium
CATAATATGTTTGAAAAAGATAAAGAAGAATCACCTGAATGGAAAATAATGAAAAACTTGCGGAAAAGATATTGAAATTGTTGATCATGGAAAATCCATCTCCGGCAAGCAGTCCGAGAACAAGTATCCAAAATGCTAAAATTATGAAAATCATGACGAAAACTTTGAAACTGTTGGAACGGAGCCATTTCACAGCCGGTCTTACTTTCAATCCGAATTTTCTAAAATTAAACTGAAGAGATGCAAGAAAAGCTTCAGGTTCGGCAAAGGTGTTTATGCGATATTGATCAATTCTGCCTATACTTTCCATAAAACGATTTTTGCCGAGATCGTTACATGAGGACAGAATAACAGCAGGTGTAAACCAAGGTATATCAATCTCTTTTTCATGGTATCTTTTTGTAAGTGTATCAAGGTCGTTGCTTATATAACTGTCCGAACTGCCGATAAAAAGAACATCATCTCCCGGAATGAAAACAGTATTTTTGAAAACCTCGGAAAAAGTTTTCCAAATAATTCCCGCGTATGACCGTTGTTCTTCCAGAACTATGTCCCTGCCGGTCGATATGTTTGTTATAACAGCAGCTCCCGGAGACAATCTGGATGATAAAAGCTCAAAAAATTCCTTTGTATAATATCTGTTTACCTGCATTGAAAGCGGGTCCGGCAGATTCAGAAACACAATGTCGTATCGGTCTTCTGTCGTTCTCAGAAAACGGAGTGCATCAATGGGAAAAATTTCCACTTTTTCATGAATATTATCGGGAACTGTTTTTTTCCACAGAGATACGACATCAGGATCCATTTCCGTAAAGTGTATCTGTTTTAATCCATACTGTTTTGAAAATATCTTTGCATATCCGGAAAAAAGCCCTCCAATTACGAGAACAGATTCCGGAGCCTCATGCTGCAGAAAAGAAAAGCCGGTATTTTTGTAAACTTTTTGCCCCGTTTTGTCACTTGCCATAAATTGTCCGTTCCAGTAATAATTCTTTTGATTACCGGAATCGGTTACATCCAGGCGTCCAAAAGGTGAATCACTTGTGATCAGAAGTGTATCCGGTTTATAAACCGTATTATGCATGGCGTGAAAAATATTGTTGGAAAAAATAGTCAGAACAAACAGAATTATTGTCAGAATAAGACGCTTTACAGTTCCGAAGGCCAGTCGGTTCATAAGAAGAGTCAGAAAAACTGCCGAAAACAGAATCGGCATATGGTGAACAAATTTGACTCCTGTGTAAAGATAGAGACCTCCTGTAATCATCCCGACACTTTCAAGAAGGTAGACTGTCTGAAGTGATCTGCCACTGAGAGGAGCAAAATCACATATGAGTGGAAATATATACCCCGCTGTCAGACATCCGGGAGCCAGTACAAGAGTGCCGATTAAAAAAACAACCGGAATATCAAGAACAACACCTGTGGCAGGGGTAAAGTACTCTACGGCAATTCTCAGAAGTACAAACTGTATGATCGGCATAAGACAGTAGAGAAGAGAAAGGAGACGCAGTTTTGAATAAACATCGAAAAAAGAGGCTGAAATACGGTGAGAAAGTGTTCCCAGACCTGTAATTACCAGCCATAGAGAAAGAAAAATAGAAAAAACTATTTCATTTCCATTGAGCTGTACCAGCATCTCTCTGAGAAGTACAGTTTGAGATATAACCGTAAGAAATCCGAGGGAAATAGCAGAAGAAAAAAAAGAGAACGCCGATGTTCTGTTACCAGACACCGTCTATGGTCTCCCCGCAGAATCCGCATTTGCCGTTTTTCATTTTAATGGATTTTATTTGATAACCTGAGCGATCTATGATTTTTTTTCCACACTTAGGGCAGTAGGTATCTTCAGCTTCCGTTCGGATGTTTCCTATGTACACATACTTTAATCCTGCTTTAAGAGCAATTTCTCTTGCTTTTCTGAGAGTTTTTTCCGGAGTGGGAGGTTTGTTCATAAGTTTATGGGCGGGAGAGAAGCGGGAAAAATGAAGAACCGTATTTTCTCCCAGCTCTTTTTTTATCCACAGACACATCTTTTTTATAGTTTTCATGTCATCGTTGCTTCCCGGTATCACAAGATTGGTTATTTCAAGATGAACGCCGGCCTCTTCCAATATTTTCAAAGAGCGAAGGACAGGTTCTTTTGTTCCGGTAGTATGTTCTTTATAAAAAGAATCGGAAAAACCTTTGAGATCTATATTGGCGGCATCAAGATAAGGGATAAGTTTTTTGAGCGGTTTTTCGTTTATGTTTCCGCAGCTTATAAGAACATTTTTCATCTCTTTTTTTTTGGCAAGGCGTGCTATATCAAACATGTATTCGTAGTAAACTGTGGGTTCGGTGTATGTGTAAGCTATGCTTTTACTTCCATACTTTTCGGCTAATTCAACTATGGCTTCAGGAGAGATTTTCCGGGTATCGGTTTTTAGAGGATCGGCGTGTGATATCTGCCAATTTTGACAAAATGTACATCTCAGATTACAGCCGGCTGTTGCTATTGAAAAAATTTTAGATTCAGGATGAAAATGAAGAAGAGGTTTTTTTTCTATGGGGTCTATGTTCATAGCAACAGGTTTTTCGTATACCAGAGAGTAAAGTTCTCCGTTTATGTTTTTGCGGGCACGGCAAACTCCCCGTTGTCCTTCAGGTATGCTGCACCCTACGGGGCAGAGTTCGCATTTGACAATATTGTCGCTTTTTTTTGTATAAAACATCGCTTTTCTGAAAGGAACCACTTCCGTTTTTTTGTTTGATTCGGCAGTGAGCTGAGGATAGAGATAGAAAATAACAACGCAAAGAGACAGAACAACTGCAGCAAAAACTGCGGTTAAAAAACTTTTTTTATCTTTTTTTGCAGTATTTATGACACCCCTCCTTTTAATTGTCTGATTTTTATTGTATTAAAACAGTTTTTGCTGTCAATGTTCCCCACCTGAATCAGGTGAACTTTATACCTAACCCAACTTTCGCAAAAAACACTGCGAAAACATAAATATTCTCTTAGAAGGACTGTGGTTTATGAGGAAAAGGGCTATAATGCGAATTTAGATGGATGCTTATCTTTCAAAAACCGCCAGGCTTCTTATCTCTTCAATGAGGTCGTATATGCTTTTCATTACAACTATTTCAACATCTCCGGGTAAATCTTCACTTCCGCCGGTAATTTCAGGCATACATATTTTTTTAAGGCCGTGACGGGCACCCTCTCTGATCATTATGTCCATTCCGGGGACATCGCGAATTTCACCCGCAAGACCTGTTTCACCTACAAAAGCGATGTCGGAAGGAATTGTTATGTCAAAAACAGCACTGAGAAGAGCTGCTGCAATGGGCAGGTCAACAGCCGGAGTTTTTATCTGAAGTCCGCCGACAACATTGAGAAACATGTCGTAATTGGAACATATTATGTCCCCTCTTTTTTCAAGTACCGCTGTTATCATAGAAAATCTTGTACTGTCAAGTCCTGTGACCACTCTGCGAGGCTGGGAATAATTTGATGTTGTACAGAGAGCCTGAATCTCAACAACAAGAGGTCTGCTGCCTTCCAGTATTAAAGCTTTTGCTGCACCGCTCATATTTCTGTCTTCCGGAGAAGTAAAAAATGTGCTGGGGTCTTCTACTTCAAGTAGACCTTTAGAAGACATGCTGAATATTCCTATTTCGTTTGTTGCTCCAAAACGGTTTTTGCTTGTACGGAGAACTCTGTATCCCAAAGTGGGGTCTCCTTCAAAAAGGAGCACAGCATCCACCATATGTTCAAGAAGCATGGGTCCTGCAATGCTTCCCTGTTTAGTAACATGACCTATGACAAAAACAGTGATATTTTCTGACTTGCAGAACTCCAGTATTTTGACAGAACACTCCTTTATCTGACTTACAGATCCCGGGATTCCTCTTATTGATGGAGAGTATACGGTCTGTATTGAATCTATGAATACAACGGAAAATTTTTCCTTGATCACATGGTCTCTGAATTTATCAATGTTATTGATATTGGAAAGATAGAGACCCGCAGGTGCTTTTTTCTTTCCTGTAAGGCGTGAAAATCTTATTTTCACCTGAGAAATGGACTCTTCGGCACTGAGATAAAGAACTTTTTCGGATTCAGCAAGGGCAAGAGCCACCTGCAGCATAAGAGTGGATTTCCCAACTCCCGGATGTCCTGAAATTAAATTGTAGCTTCCTCTTACTATCCCACCACCTGTTATTCTGTCAATTTCATTATAGGTGGAAGATATTCTTTTTGCACAAGAGATATCCACATTGTTCACATGCGTAACAACGCCATCTTTTTTTTCTGAAAATATACGATGTTCCTCTCCGGATTTCAAAGAGGAAGATACGCTCTTCTCTTCAAAAGAATCCCACTCTCCGCATTCCGGACAACGACCCATCCATTTCGGGGTTATATGACCACATTCAGAACATATATAGTGTGTTTTTGATCTTGCCATGAAACAAGCCTCAATTACTGCTCAAAACAAAGGGGATGGTAACAGTGGAGATTGCACCTTCAAAAGGCGGAAATTCCCATTTCTGTTTTATAAATCGTTTGACACATGCTTCCATGTCTGTTCCTTTGAATCTGCGCCCTTTTGTTTCCACTTTAGCTACTTTCCCGTTCCCAAGTATGTGAAGCGTGACTTCAAGCTTTCCTCTTAGATTCATATCTTTTTTTAAGGCTCTGTTGTAACAGTGGCGTATATAACGGTAGTTTTCCTTGACAACTTTTGAAATCTGGTCGGAAGAAAGATTGCCTGAGTCCATATCTTCGCTTTCAGATTTGTGCATTGATTTTCGATTTTTAACAGAGCCTTCCTTTCTTTTCCCGCTCACAGAAGAGACGAGCGATTTTCTGAAATTGGAGAGCTCTTCCCTGGAAACCTCATCAAATAAAGACGCAGTTTTTTTCTTTCCCCTAACTGTGTTCTCTGTTTTTTTATCACCGGACTTTTTATTTTCTCTTAAAGCTTTTTTTTCTGCCTCATCCTCTTTGAGAGACCTGTATGCCTCGGCAAGAATTTTTTCCTCTTCGCTTCTTGATATTTTTTTGATTTTTATGCCCTCAACTTTGTCTATGCTGGTAACACCGGAACTCATTCTTATTCTTTCAAGCTCAAGCTTGTCCTCTTTTGTCAGTTCAGCGGATTTTTTATATTTTTCCAGAGAATCCACATATATAAATCTGTAAAAATAGAAAAACCCTGTAAAAACAGCAATCATCAGAAAAAAAACAAAAACTCTTCCCGGGGTTATCCATTCGGGAACAAAGTTTTTATCAGCATTAAAATCAATTGTTTCATCATCATTTCCGCTCAGAACAGAACGAATTTCATCGTTTCTCCTGCTCTCTTCATCCTCTCCCAGTGCTTTTGCAATATGTTTTTCAGCCTCATTTCTATAAACTTCAAAAACCGGTTCAAAATCAGATACATCTTTTACCGGAATCCAGTTTTCAAGGCCTTCAAACCATATAAAATCATTCTTTACAAGCTCACCTTTGAGTATTTTTTCGGCAATTTCCTCAAATTCAAAAGGCTTCTCTATTTTAGGGAGATAATATCTTTTACTCATGAAACACCTGCCTGCAGACATATAATTCGCAATAGAGGCTACAGCAACAAGAGATTATTGTCAATTAATCTATTTAAAAAAATGTAGATTATGATTAAACCTGAATCGTTCGACTCTCTCATTGAAAAATGAAAAAGCTTTCTGTTCATAAGGAGTTACAAAAATCGCCGATTAACCTCTGGGTGAACCTCAGATTTTATGTAACCCTTCTGAATCAGAATTCTTTCCCATGTTTTCTAACTCAGAATCGAACGATTCAGGTTAAAACAATAAGTCCATAACGGAACCGTCAGACCGCATGAAAAATTGTTTTCTCAGAAGGGGAGATCGTCATCATCATCTTTTATATCGTAAGAGTCAGTTCCGGAACTCTTATCCGGAGGAGAATCGTTTTTTGAAGGCTGTTGATATGTCCGCCCACCACCTCGTTCGTCACTGTTCGACGAAGAACTTTTTTTGGAATCAAGAAACACTATCTTATTTTCAACCACTTCTGTTGTATAGCGTCTGTTTCCGTCTCTGTCTTCGTAACTTCTTGTCTGAAGGCGGCCTTCTACAAAAACTTTTGAACCTTTGAAAAGATATTTCGAAGCATTTTCGGCATCGTTACCAAAAATGACAACACGATGCCAGTCGGTAAGCTCTTCCCATTGATCTCCTTTTTTTATATTTCTTGAAGTGGCTATATTTATTCTGCATACGGGCGTTCCGGATTTTGTATGTGTAAGATCAGGATCGGCCCCGAGGTTACCAAGAAGCATCACTTTGTTAAGGGAATCAAATCTGCTCATAAAATCTCCTTTATTTTTTAGTTTTACTTATCTCTTCCGGTGTTTTCTCTCCGAGAAGAACGGATATCATGTAGTTGGCGTTCTGATTCAGCATGCCTTCCACACCGTCAGCTTCGTTGTCAAAACGATATTCCGTGTTTCCGTTTATTATTTCAATCATATTTTCAACAAAATGGTTTATGGGGTTGTAAAAATTGTATTCCAGAATAAAAGCGGCTACTATTCCGGAAATTATCAGAAGTACAGTTATTACTATGAGTGCGTAAAAATCCTGGTCTATTCGGGCGGTCATTTTATCGAGAGAAACTATGCCCATATAAAACATATCCTTTTTTTCGCTGAGACGGGGATGTGTTGATATGGAGATGAAAAAATTCTCACCTTCAATATTCAGAGGGTAAGTGTGTATTTTATGCTCATCATCTTTAACTTCATTAAAAATGGTGCTATTTTTCTGAATATATTTATCGAAGTTTCTGTGAAGTCCGGAAGGCATTGTTGATCCGAGAAGTCTTTTTTTGTCAAGAAAAGCGAAAAAAACCGGTGGATCGCTGAGCTCCTCTTCTTTCATGAAAGATTTTTTCACCATTTCTGTATCCATTACATTGGCAGAGCAGTATGTACCGACAATCTCACCGTCTTTTACTAACGGAACGGACACAATTTTGTAATATTTGTCAAGCAGTTTTATTACATCCTGATCTCCGAGTCCGTTAAGAGCAGCTTTTATGAGAAGCTTATCTCCAATATCAAGATCCGAAAGGGTTCCGTCAAGATTTTTTGCTACCACAACACCGTCAATATCAGTAATGAAAATAGCATCCGAATCGTCATAAAGCTTATTTATAACATTAAGCTCCACCTGTACAGAGTCGTGAATTTTCTTTTTTATTTCTTTAAGCTCTTCTTCAGTCGCATCCTCTGATGATTCATCTTCATCCTGCAAAGAGAATCGCACCTCCCGCCATTTTTCAGCGTCAAAGGCACTCACAAGTTCTTTCTTTCTTGCCATCTCTTTGGCGTCCCTTATATTCTTAAGCTTATCCGAATCATTCCGGTATTTGTAAAACTTAGTCATAAGAGAGACTTTGCTCTTAACATTTTTTTCAGATTCTTTATACTTCGGAAGAATCATTAAAAAATAAACAGCGACAAAAAGAATGATAATCGAAACAAAAAAAGGAATAAAAATCTTTGTTTTCATTTGTGTTTCTCCACTTTTATGTATCCACAATAATCCCTGAATTTTTCTGCAGTTACTATATCAAGAGTTTCAGGCAGTAATTTATGTTCTTCAACTAAAATCCTTTTTGAAAAAGATTCAAGAGTATCTGAGTCATTACGCTTCACAGCCCGCTGAAGAATAACAGGACCGCCGTCAAGGGTTTCATCAACAAAATGTGTTGTGCATCCCGATATTTTAACTCCGGCATCAAATGCTTGTTTCTGAGCGTTAACACCCGGAAAAGCAGGAAGAAGAGAGGGGTGGATATTTATTATATACCCTGAAAATTTCTTTATAAATTTCGGAGAGAGTATTCTCATAAAGCCTGCAAGAACAATTATTTTAACATTGAAAGGTCTGATGGCTTCGAGAATACGATTTTCATGATCTAATCTTTTTTCTCCGGGTTTGCGAGGAACTGGAATGGTCTTAAAACCTAAATTTGATGCCGTTTTCAACCCCTGTGCCGATGTTTTGTCAGAAAGAACAAAAGATATGTCGGAAACAGCGGAAAAATACCCCTCTCTGTATTTTTCAAGAATTTTTTTCATGTTTGTTCCGGTACCTGAAATAAAAATTCCTACTCTCATTTTGCTCTTTCCTCAATAAATATTATTTTGTCCCCTTTTTCAGGTGTTATACGCTGACCAGTCCTGTCTCCGCTGAATTTATAAAGTTTTTTTTCTTCATCGTTCAATTTAACATAATATTTTACGCGCTGTTTTTCAAGGGGAAGCAATTTTATTTCCGGATCTTCAGGATTTAACCCATATTTATCCGGCTTCAAAGTGATTATACATCCGTCACCGAAAACAGTGAAGTAAGCGTACTCTACATCCACTTTACATCTGATTGAGTTTTCAGACACATGTTCTTTCAGCATTTTTGTTATTCTTTCCCTGTCGTAACAGGAAAGAGAGGTCTCTTTTTTATTGGAGAAAACTATCTGATAATCCACAGGACATAAAACTTTTTCATTTTCAGGTTTAATCTTGAAGTAAACAGGTATGTCGGTAGGCACGGAACAGGATTGCCCGCAATTTTCAACAACTTTATTATCAAGAGACTGAAAAAGTGACACTTTGTTTTGAGTTTGTTCAATTTCTATGTCTGCAACTGCACCTTCAACAACATTCATCTTCGTTTTATAGAGGAGTGCTTTTTTGAATTTTCTTTTATAAACATCTTCTATTCTGTATGAAGTGTACTGTGCATTATGAAGATCCACAGCTATTGAACGATAACCTTCGGGAACTCTGTAAAGCGTGAGACAGGATTCACTTTGAGGAGTATATGCTGTTGTAGGTTCAGCATCAATGGTAATGTGTATTTTAAGAATAAATTTGTCGTGTTTTTTGTTTTCGACATATTCAAGGTTCCCTTCCGGTTTTTGTTCTCTGACCACAGTGAAAGGTTTGCTATCTTTTTCAAAACATATTCTTACAACTGCATATCTGTTTTTAGCCATAAGAAAAGAGGTAGAAAACAATATCATTAAAACGGGAAAAATTCGCATCATGAAGTTAAATCACCCCCCGATATTGTAAAAACAGAAAAAAGTATACTCGTTCTGCTGTTTTTTGTAAATAAATTTGTTATTTTTTTGTACATCTCATAAAATAAGAAAGAGATGTTATTTATAAACTGAACTTATTAGGAAGGATATTCCATGATACTTGTAATGAATCGAGACTGCAGAAAAGAAGAGATTGAGAAAGTCAGAAAGCGTCTTGAAATAAATGGTTTCAAATATGATGTCATGTACGGAGAAAAACATGTTCTTATCCCCATTGTAGGAGATTTGACAACAAGCGATGCGGGTCGTTTTGAATCCCTCGCCTGTGTTGAAAAAGTGCTGAGAGTTTCGCTGCCTTACAGCCTTGTAACAAGGGATAAAAAAAACTCAGACAGTGTCATAGATCTGGGAGACGGTGTTTCCATCGGAGGAAAATACTCCATAATTGCAGGTCCCTGCAGTGTGGAGAGCGAAGAAAATCTCAGAAATATAGCTGAAGAGCTCAATCGTCACAATGTCCGTATTCTGCGTGGAGGAACTTTTAAAATGCGTTCTTCCCCCTACAGTTTTCAAGGTATGGGCGAAGAAGGTCTTAAAATTCTTAGGAAAATCAGCGACAGGTTTGGCATGAAATGTGTTTCAGAAATTCCCGACATTGGCAAAATAGACTGTTTTCTGAAATATACGGATATAATTCAGGTGGGTGCTCGAAGCATGAATAATTATGAAATGCTCCGAGAGCTCGGAAAAACAAAAAAGCCGATTTTACTGAAAAGATCACCCTATGCAAAAATAGAAGATTTTCTTCTGTCTGCAGAATATCTTATACTGGGAGGCAATCCCAATGTTATTCTGTGTGAGCGCGGAATTAGAACTTTTGACGACTCCTCAAGAAATACCATAAACATTGCAAGTATCCCTCTGCTGAAAAAGAAAACACATCTTCCGGTGATAATGGATCCCTCACACGGGACCGGAAACAGGGAGATAGTTTCCAGGGTAGCCCTTGCTTCAATTCCTCTCGGAGCTGACGGAGTTCTTATTGAAACTCACACCAATCCCGAAGAAGCTCTCTCCGACGGATTCCAGAGTTTGACCCCTGAAGATTTCAGGTTGTTTATAAAAAAAGCGGAAAAATTTCTTTCCATTTGATTTTCGATTATGAGTAAAAGAAACTTTCGCAAAGAAAAACTGCTTGCTTTTGCAGAAAAAATTTTTCTTGTCATGCTCGGATTCGGTGTCTTTTTGTATTTTACAAAAAATCCTCCTTCACAGCAAGATGACGGAAGATACCGGGGAAAAATTTTACCGAAAAAATATGAAATTACTCGCCGGATTGCTGATTTTTCGGGAGGAACTGTGGTTTTTGATTCCGGAATTGATGAGTTTGTTGAAGAAAAAATTGATACTGCGGAATCATCTGTATATGGAACAAGTTATACTTTATCTGACGGAACAATAACAAGAGCACTGAACAGAGCTGCAGCACGGGGGATTTCCGTTTCACTCGCTGCTCATCGTATAAGAGATAGAAGAAGCTATGATTTTTCTCTTAAGGAACTTGAATCCGACAAAGGCATTTTTCATGAAAAATACCTTTTGATAGATGACAGTAAAGTTATTTTATCTTCCAGAAATTTCAACAATTTCCCATCCAAAAACGCCGTTATAATGTTTGAAAATGCTCCGGAACTTTACACTATTTTAAAAAAAGATTTCGAATCTCTTATCAAAAACCGTAAATCTGATATCTGTGCAGGAGGATGTAAATTTTCATACGGCACTCTTTACAGTTCTCCGGGCAAAGCCTGTGTGGCAGTCAAAAAAGAGATAAAAAAAGCGGAAAAAAATATGACTCTTGCTATGTACACCATAACTCCCGGTACGCCCATGATGACCGGCATGAGGGATATTCTGAAAGAGGGCATTGAAATTTATGGAATTGCGGACGATTGGCGGGGTTCAATGGGAAAAATAGTAAACAAGCGTTCGATCTCATATCTGAAATCTCTCGGAGCTGACATTGTTTTTGACCGCATGAAAGTAGGTGACAGAACAATGCTTTTCCACCATAAATTTGCTGTAATTGACGGTAAAACTCTTGTTTTCGGTTCTATGAACTGGACTAAATCCGGTTGTTACAGAAACAGAGAGTACACAGTTATTATTGAAGATTATGAGTTGTCCGGCATTTTCGACAACTATCTTTACGAATTCAGAACTATTGTTGATAGTCAGTAATTCTCTGATTTTTATTGTGATTTATTGTTGTCAATCTGTATGTCGTTTGCGTTCTCCAAGCAGAAGAATATCTCTCAGATGATTTTCAGAGCGGGCTGACATCCATTTTTTTTCAAAATCCTCGTTATGGGTTATCTGAGCAATGGCTGAAAGTGCCTGAAGATGATCGTTTCGTCTGTCTGATGTGCCCATCATGATAAAAACCGCTTTTATCGACGGTGTTTTCTCGTTGAAATATATTCCTTTTTTATTTCTGATAACTATAAGCTCAAAAATATCTTCTCCCTGAAGGACAATATGAGGAATGGCAAGGAATTCGTTCAGAGCAGTGGGAGAACTTTTTTCTCTCTCTTTGAGTAAAGTGGTACAGGAAATTTTCCCTTTATTTATTCTTTTACAAAAACTCGGTGCCACTTTATCAAACAGCTCTTCCGCTGTCATTTTTTCATCGTAATCTATTATGGGAGCTTCGTCAAAAAGCGAATGGATGTTATCTTTGAAAACATCATCCCGCTGATGAAGTATGTCCCGAAGCTCTCCTTCGAGATTGTATGAAGTCATATCTTTGGAGATGACCCGTTCTATGAGATAAAGAAGTGCATATTCGCTGTTAAAATGTTTTCGACCGTAAAAAAGATAGAAAAGAAGGCATACAACAAGGGTTACTCCAACAACCTCAAGAGAGTCAACGCCTATCTCCACAAGAAGCAGAACAAAAAGAACTATTGAAGAAATGGGAAAAAGAGGATAAAGAGGCATGGAGAATGAAGGCTGGTAGTTTTGAAGTTTGCTTGCTCTTATTATTATTATGGATATGTTTGTAAAGATATAGGATGCAATTATCACACTGGAAGCAATTTTAACAAGTTTTTCAAGAGGAAGAAAAAACGAAAGAGATATAAGGAGACCTGTAATCAGAATGGCTATGACGGGTGTTTTGAAATGTTTGGAAATCCTTGAAAAAACCGGTGGCAGAAGGTTGTCTTTACTCAAAGCCACAGGATATCTTGAAGCAGACATTATTCCTGCATTGGCAGTGGAAATAAAGGAAAGTCCTGCGGCAATAATAAGAAAATAAAATCCGGGCATTCCGGCAATATCACGGGCAGAATCCGCAAAAGGTCGGAGAGATTTGGAAAGTTCGGCCGGATCTGAAGTTCCCACAAGCACTATAAGCATGAGAGCATACATTAATGTAACAAATGCAAGAGCTCCGAGGATTCCGAGAGGCATGCTTATTTTGGGTGTTTTAACCTCCTCCGCAAGAGTAGCTACTTTCAGAAGTCCTCCGAAGGATACAAATACAAATCCCGCAGTGAGAAAAACACTGTCAATTCCGTTGGGGGCCAGAGGAATAAAAGAAGGAGTCTGTATATGAGGAGTTCCGAGCACTATGTAAAGTGCCATTATAAGAAGCAGCCCCACAACGATTGTAACCTCGACTTTTGCAGCTATGCCGACTCCTACTATGTTAAGCAAAACAAAAAATACTGTTGTTGCTATGGCAAGCGGGATAAGAGAGAGCCCGGTTATTGAATGAAGTATCTCACCTATTCCAAAAATTGCGAAAGCGGTTTTCAGAGACAGACTCAGCCAGCTGAAAAATCCGGCTATTATGCCGGGGAGAGGACCAATGCTGCGTGTTATATAAAAATAATCTCCACCGGCTTTCGGCATGGCGGTTGACAGTTCAATTATACTCATTACCCCGATAAGAGCTGCCATACCCGCTATTCCGTACGAAAGGAAAATCGCAGGCCCCGCTTTTTCAAAAGCAAGTCCGGGAAGAATAAAAATCCCGGAACTTATCATAACTCCGCTGGCTATACAGAAAATATCAAATGTAGAAAGCTCTTTTTTCAACTTCATGGCTTATATGTTAGCTTCTAAATTTCCAAAAGGCAAAATTTTTTTCTTGACATTGAATATTTTTCGTATAATCGTTTAAACGGTTATCCATTTTTCGGGAAAGAAAAAAACCATGAAAAAATTTGCTCAGTTTTTTAAAGCGTTATCAGATGAAACGAGATTGCATATAATTACTCTTTTAATGATGGAACCGGAGCTTTGTGTCTGTGACATTGAAAATGTTCTTGAACTCACTCAGTCAAAGGTTTCCCGTCATTTGAGATATCTGCTTAATTCGGGGATTTTAACTGATGAGAGAAAAAATGTGTGGGTATATTACCGCATAAACAAGGATCTTGACAACTCGAAAAGTGAAATTCTTAAAGCTTTTGAAAATTCCATTGAGAAGGGGATAAAAGAAAGACTGAGAAATAAGCTTGGCGAATGGAAAATCGTGAAGAAAAATATAAAAGCTTGTGACATTTAAATGGAGAAAACCATGGAAAAAAAGACAGGTGGTATCAGTTTCTTTGAGAAATATCTCTCGTTATGGGTTGTTTTATGTATGGTCGCGGGAATTCTGATAGGAAAATTTGCTCCTGTAATACCGGAGTTTCTCGGAAAATTTAAATATGCTCAGGTCTCTATTCCTATTGCGATTCTCATCTGGCTCATGATCTATCCGATGATGATGAAAGTGGATTTTGCAAGTGTAAAGGATGTAGGGAGAAATCCTAAAGGACTGTTTGTAATAGATCGTTTGGTTTTCGTCCTAATAAATCATGTGGCGATGCCATCGTTGCAATCACCTCTGTGCGCTCCCAAGGACTGTTCTCAGCCATCGAAGGCGACATCTCGGAG
>JAWOGE010000334.1:0-5244 GCA_046497165.1 bacterium
AACTTCAAAGTTTCACATAGCACTAACAATAGATACTCGAAAAAATATTATGACATGTGGTCTTTACATCCACGGTTCTGTGGCTGATTTTGCATATAAAGCTCTTTTACAGCAAAAAGATGAAATTGAGAATGAGTATGACTGTCAGCTTGAATGGATGGAGCTGCCTGATTCAGAAGCAAGTAGAATAATGGTTGTAAAAGATTGCGATGTGAAAAATAATGAGATGTGGGGTGAGTATTGCAGGTGGGTTAAGGAAAATGCAGAAAATTTCCACAAAGTATTTTCACGACGAGTCAAGAGTCTATAATATGATTTATCTGTATAAGCGTGCAGGTATGCGGCCGCAATTCAAACAAGACAACTGAAGCAGATTTTGAAACTCCACAGAGCCTGTGGAGAATTTCACACCCATGGGTGCGGAAAGTGAAGATAATCAATTCTCAACCCGGCGGGTAGAGATTCGCTACCCACTGGGTACTGAATTGAATTGAACGAGGGTGGGAAAAAAGCTTTGAAGCATAAGAAAACGAAAAACTAAAAGGAGAATTTCCCTATGACAGATCACAAGAAGGTAGATCGCTACCAGCGAATCTATGCCCAGCTTAACGAACATTTCGCCGATACTGGGGACGATACCGCCCGTATAGAACCTTAAGGGGCAGACCATGGAATAAGCATATAAAATTTGACAAACGGAATATATTTATTACTATTAACGCATGAGCAGGCCACTACGAATCACCTATCCCGGAGCTATGTACCACATAATAAATCGTGGTTCAAGGCGTGATAAGATTTTCAGGCGTATCGGCGACCGTTTAGAGTTTCTTTCGCGTCTGCAGGAAAGTTTAGAAAAGTATAATGGAATTCTGTTCGGATATTGTCTGATGGACAATCATAAACATTAGTTAAAACAGATTTATGAGCCCAACATAAGCTGAAATTTTTCTCCAGAAAATCCCCTGAAAAAATTAAAGAAATTGTTCTGAATCATTTCAATATCAAAGAAAAAGAGCTTCTGAAATCTTCAAGAAACAATGTTCCCAGGAAGATATTTCTGTATCTTTTGAAAAAGTATTCGCGGCTTAAACTTTCCGAAATAGCAGATTTTTCAGGAATATTACCGAATTCATGCGGAAGTTTGATACTAACATTCAGAAATGAAATGAAACAGTCAAAAGAATTGAAAAAATTGGTGAATGATATTGAGGAACAGATAAGAAATTAAACAAGTTAAATGCTTATTCCATGGTTTGCCCCCTCAGGCAGTTTCGTTTATTCAAACTGATAACTTAACCGGCTCGGCAATAAAATCTCACAATTTGGGTTTGGGAATACCAGAAAATAATTTATCTACGGAAGATTATCAAGTGCAAGAAAGTTATTCAGAGTATAATTAATTTACAGAAATTATGTTACACTACCACGACCATCCACCCGGCGAATTACGGCTTCACTTTGTTTCGGTTCTGCTCCGCAGGAACTTCCCTGCACATACCTGATGAGAAATTCAGGTGATTTGTGATCTGGTATAATAAAAGTGGAGTAAAAGTTAATCGTGCATAAACTGACTGAGATCGATTAACAGATGGGGAGATTTAAGAATGAAAAAGAACAGACCGAAGTACGACAGAGAGTTTAAGATTTCGACAGTTAAGCTGATTTTAAATGAAGGGAGAAGTGTAAAGGAAGTTTCAAAAGATCTGGGGATACAGCCTGGCACATTAAGATTATGGAAAAGGGAGTTCGAGGAAAAAGGAGAAGAATCCGTATTTCCAGGATTGGGCAAAAAAGTCTATTCCAACTCTTCGGAACTTGAGTTTGTGAAATTAAAGAGAAGAAACAGACAGTTGGAGATGGAGCTTGATATATTAAAAAAAGCAATGCCATCTCACTGAGAGAAAAAGATTAAGGTTTCAGATTATGTTTGAACTGAAAGAAAAGGATTTTCAATTGGAAGATATCGTTGGTGGACTGAGAGATTTATCTTTATTAACCGAGAATCTGCCAGACGGGCAACATTCAAATATCTGGAATGTTTTTACAATAGAAAGCGGAGGCATTCTTCCATAGACTATAAAAATCCACAGCAGACGGAGGATGAATATTATTTTAAAAATTTGAGGGCTGAAAATGTCGGTTGACGCGATTAACTTTTTTACGAAAAAAACTGGAATAGATCAATAGCATCCGGAGTTCTTTTTTGCAAATTTGCTCACTTCTAATTTACAGGAGCCAGATAAATACTCTATGCATTAATATAGTTTTCCCCAAATTAATATTTTTCTTGTTTTGCTGTCAGGAATCTGTTAATCTTGCTTAAGCATTGTTTTTTAACAAATCCGGAGGATTTATCATGACAAAAAAGAAAGATGAAATGAAAGAACTTAAAAAGAAACTCATGCATGACAAAAAAAATGCATGGAAAGAGATAACCGAAGCTGAAAGAAAACGCATTTTCAAATTCAGTGACGGTTACAAGACATTTCTTAACGAGGCTAAGACTGAGCGTGAGTCGGTTTCTTTCATACGGGATTATGCTTTGAAAAACGGTTACAAAGAGATTGAAAAAGCTTCGAAAAAAGATAAAAAGCTTTTCCTCTCTTTTGATGATGCGGCGGCCATGATGGTTAATATAAATGACACTGCGTTCAAGGATGGATTTCTTATGGTCGGAGCTCACATCGACACTCCGAGAATAGATCTGAAGGCAAATCCTCTTTACGAAGATATGGACATGGCTTTCATGAAAACTCATTATTACGGTGGAATCAAGAAATATCAATGGGTTACAAGACCCCTTGCACTTCATGGATGCGTAATATTTGAAGATGGAAAAAGAAAAGATGTGGTAATAGGTGAAGATGAAAACGATCCTGTATTTACAATAAACGATCTTCTTCCTCATCTTGCTCAGGAGCAGATAAAAAAGAATGCTGCTAAAGTTATCGAGGGTGAACAGCTCAACATTCTTGTGGGTTCCGTACCTTATAAATTTAAAGATGAGAAGGATGCCATAAAACTTGCAATACTCGACCATCTTCACGAAAAATACGGCATAAAGGAAGAGGATTTCATAAGTTCTGAAATGCAGCTTGTTCCGGCCGGAAAAGCTCGAGATGTAGGATTCGACAGAAGTTTTGTGGGTTCACACGGACAGGATGATCGTGTTTGTTCCTACGCAGGGATGAAAGCTCTTGCGGATATGGGAAAAAGCAAAAGAAATGCGGCTATGCTCTTTTTTGACAAAGAGGAGATAGGCTCCAAAGGCAACACGGGGGCAAACTCCAATATTATGGAGCGTGCTGTTATGAAAATACTTTCTCTTTACGGCAAAGGTGATTACGCCACAGTTCTTTCAAACCTTGAAAATACAAAATTCCTGTCATCCGATGTTAATGCCGCTGTTGATCCTTGCTGGAAAGGTGTTCATGAAGAGATGAACGCAGGAGTTACAGGAAGTGGAGTATGTCTGACAAAGTTCACAGGTGTCAAAGGCAAAGCCAATTCAAACGAAGCACATGCAGAATTCGTGGCAGAGTGCAGACATGCCTTCAACAAAGATAAAGTCCGCTGGCAGACAGCTGAAATGGGGAAAGTAGACCAGGGTGGCGGAGGAACAATAGCCATGTTTATAGCTGAGTACGGTATGGATGTAATTGATTGCGGCACACCTATTCTGTCCATGCATTCACCTTTTGAAATTGCATCAAAAGCTGACATCTATCATACTTACAAAGCTTACCTCGCTTTTTTCAAACATATGTAAACTTTTCCATGTTTCCGGAGCTTAAACTATGTTTTCAAAAGCTTGCGATAAAATAAAATCGCTTATTTCGTCCCGGGATAAAAAGCGTGTTTCCGATGTTGCCGTTATACTTGGTTCCGGACTGGGTAAATTTGTTGATTCTGTCAGTATAGCAGCAGAGATACCTTATGAAAAGATACCCGGATTCCCTGGTTCCACGGTAAGCGGACACGCCGGAAAACTTGTTCTGGCAAAGAGTGCTGATTCAGAAAAATATTTCTGGATAATGCGGGGCAGGGTTCACTATTACGAGGGGTACAGCATGGAGGAAGTTGTCTTTCCCGTCCGTGTACTTAGTTTCCTCGGTGTTAATAAGCTTTTGATAACAAATGCCTCAGGTGGTGTTAACTATGATTTTAAACCCGGAGACCTGATGCTTTTGGAAGATCACATCAACATGTTCGGCGAAAATCCATTGCGTGGCCTGGAAAACGGTGTTTTCGGAACCCGTTTCCCCGATATGTCTGAAGCTTACGACAAGGAGATCTCTTCTGTTATTGAAAACTCAGCCTGCAAACTGGGAATAGATCTTAAAAAAGGCGTGTATTTCGGGTGGAGCGGACCCTGTTTTGAAACCCCGGCGGAGGTTCGCATGATAAGAGCTCTCGGCGGTGATGCAGTTGGAATGTCTACAGTTCCTGAAGTTATTGCCGCGAATCATGCCGGGATCAGAGTTGCAGGCATATCTTTTGTTGCCAATAAAGCTGCGGGAATGAGTGATTCTCCCCTCACTCACGAAGAGGTCAACGAAAATGCTTTAAAAGTTGAGCATAAATTTGCCGGGCTTCTTTCGGATGTTATAGGGAAGCTTTTGAAATGACAAAGATAATTGATAAAACAATAAAAAAAGCTGTCAGAATGGCCTGTGAAGTTCGTAAAAACTCATACTCCCCCTACTCTGATTTTGCTGTGGGTGCTGCTGTAATAACTTCAGACAACAGTATTTTTACGGCTGCAAATGTGGAAAACAGTTCTTATGGTGCAACTGTCTGTGCTGAAAGAGCAGCTGTTTTCAAAGCTGTTTCTGATGGGAAAAAAAATTTGGAAGCAATTGTAATCGCTGCTGAATACAAAGGAAAATCTGTTTATCCCTGTGGAGTGTGCCGCCAGGTACTTGCGGAGTTCAACCCTTCAATGAAAGTTTATCTCGTAAACTCTTCAAGCAGAGAAATAGAAAAAATTGTTTCTCTAAAATCTCTTTATCCCGATAATTTTTCCATGTATTGAAAAATCTGTTATTCAGCTGAATCTGGAATAATAATGGAAAAAACACTGCCCTTCCCCGGAGAACTTTCAACCGCTACATTTCCATTATGTGACTGAACTATATGCTTTACAATGGCAAGCCCCAGCCCGGTTCCACCCATTTTTCTACTTCTCGCTTTATCAACTCTGTAAAAACGCTCAAAAAGCCTGTCAAGATGTTCTTCCTC
>JAWOGE010000094.1:0-15201 GCA_046497165.1 bacterium
CTCCGGGTGAACCTCAGATTTTGTGTAACCCTTCTGAATCAGAATTCTTTCCCATGTTTTCTAACTCAGAATCGAACGATTCAGGTTTTACAAGCTTTTTTTGACTTATAAAATATAATGGTATAAAGTTACTCGGAAAAATTGAGATTTAGAAAAAGGGGGCTTGTTTATGAAGTTCAGAATTTTTGTTTTTTCGGTTTTGTTTCTTATGAGTGGTATATTGACTGCTAAGGCTAAGCTGGCGGTTCTTCCATTTTCTGGAAGAGGTGAAAAATCGACGGATTACGGCAAAGAGCTTACTGAAAATCTTAAAATGATGATGGAAAATATAAGCGGGGTATCGGCAACATATTATACCGGCATTCTCGACAGACGCATAGGGGGTCGTATAGTCAAGTGCGGTACAGATCTCAACTGTATGGAGCGCTATGTAGAAAGAATGAAAAATGCCGATTTTGTTCTTCTTCCTCTTGTGGCAAGAGGGAGTGCTACTGTTGTCAGATTTTACATTTACGACAGAAAAGGCAAAACAGTTGCTAAGGATATGGTAAAAGAATCGGCCAACATAGATTCCATAGATCTCATTGCTCCGATAATAGAAAAAATAAATGAGCTTGTCAGAGGTTTGGGAGGTGGAAGCAGAGAAACTGTAGACAGAACACCCGCTCCCCGTGAAGAATCCAGACCTTCTGTTGCAGAAAGGTCTGTGGAGAGAGTATCCGCTTCCGAGCAGAAACAGAAATACCGCGAAGGGTTCCGGCATTATAAAAAAGGAGCTGTGGAAAAAGCAATAATTGCTTATAAACAGGCCGGAAAAGACAGAGTTGCCAAAGCTGTGGACTTTATAGCAGACAGAATAAGCCGGGCTGAAAATGCAATTGAAAACAGAGAGTATGACAGAGCCGTGGATTTACTCACAGAAGCTGAAAACAAAGATGTGATCATAAGAAAATATGGATACAAGGAGCTTGAATTCATAAGAAAAACCCATAGACGACACCTTTATCAGAAAGGAAGTGACAGACAGTACAAAGCTGTTGACAGGATACTGGGAAGAATAAAAAAAGATATACAGGATCTCGGTAAGTGGAAAATGGATGAAATTGCCAAGGCCCGTTCGGTTTTAAATGAAAAAAGCAATCTTCGAAATAAAATAAACAGAGATTATGAGGAAAAAAGTAGAGAAATAGAAAGGCAGCAGGAAAAGAAAAAAGCTGAGATAAGACAAGCCATAAAAGATGCGGAAAACAAACTCGCCAATCTTGACAGCAAATATAGACGCAAAATAAGGGATATAGACAGAGAAGCCGAAAAACTCAATCAAGAAATGGAGGACAATCGTTCCTTCGAGGAGAAATACAGACGGGAGATACAGCAGGAGCTACGAAGTCTTGAAAATAATATAGAGAAAAAGAAAAAAGAGCTAGAGCTTGCTAAACGAAGAGGCATAAAAAAGAGAGAGGAAGCCATAAGAGCGTATGAAAAAAAGATGGAAAAAACTTTGGAAACTCTTCAAAAGGAAAACAGAAAAATAGACGAGCAAATCCAAAGACTTACAAGGGCCATAGACAATGCAAGAGAAACAGTGGATAAAAGATTGAACGCTGCGAGAGAAAAGTTTGAAAAAAGTTTGAGTAAAAAACGGGAAGAAGATCGACGGGATATAAAAAAGGTCGAGGAGGAGTTCAGAAAAAAAGAGAAAGAACTGAACAAAAAGCTTGATGAATACAATAAGAAGATACAGGAAGCTGTAAAAAAAGTTGATGAAGTTGATAGAGAGACTGCCGGTGAAATTGAAAAGGCGGAAAAAAGACTTGAAATCGCCATAAGAAGAGCCGACAAGCAACGCAATAAAGTTATGGAGGAAACGGACAGAGAGTTGAGAGAAACACGGGACAAAGCGGAAAAGGAATATGAGAAGAAAATTCGTGAAGCACAAAAAGAGATGGATGCTGTTGATGATGAAGTAATGAAATATGAATCAAATCATACCGATTATGCAAAACACAGAAAATACAGAGTCTTGATGAACAAACGCAAACAGACAAGGCGAAAACTTGCTGCGGTTGAAGATAACTATGACTCTTTCATAAAAAGACAGATTACTCCCGTTGAAAAGAAAAAACAGCAGAAGATTGCCGCTGTGGAGAGAAAAAACCGGGCGGAACAGCAGAAATTAAAAAAACAAATCGCTGTGAAAAGAGCTCAGGCTAATAAAAAAAGAAAAACGGCACAGGCAAATGTCAGAAGATTGGAAAAACGGCAGCCGGCTCATGAAAAACAAATTCGTGCACAGATTCGTGCGGCTGAAAAGAAGATGGATGCCGATATCAAAAAAATAGAAGCCAGAGAAACTCAGCGAAGAAAAAAGTTTGAGGCCAAACTTCAGGCTCAACGCGCCAGACTGGAACAGCAGATACAGAAAAGAGTGGCTGAACTTAAAAGAAAAGAGAAAGAGCTGGAGGCTCATGGTAAAAAAATTGAAAATACAAGGCGGAAAATGACAGCACATCTTGACAAATTAAGGACGGATCTTGACAGATATACAGCTGCGACAGAGCAAAAGAACAGAAAACTTTATGATAATCTGGACAGGCAGTACGAACAGGGACGAAGCAATATAATGAAAAAATATGAGCAGAAAGCTGCCAACCGTAAAGAGGAGATAAAAAAAGAGCTTGATGCACAGGATCAAAAGATGAAGAATCTCCTTGAACAAAGAAGAAAGGAAAAGATTGCACTTCAAAACAGCATTGATGCCAATGAAAAGAAACTTGTGCAGCTTCAGAGACAGTGGGACAAACAGGCTGAAGCTCGTCAGAGAAAGAGACAGCAGCAACTTAAATGGGCGGAAAAAGAGCAGGCAAAGGCAAAGGCCCGTTTTGAAGCAGCTAAAAATAAAATAGACAGAGAGTATCAGGCCAGATTTGATAAAATCATTGCAAAACATCTTCCATCTTTAAAATCAGCCGGAGACAGAGAGTTCAAAGTTGAACGGGATCGCTCATATGAATATTCCGCTTTGACGAAAAAGATTCTTAACGCCAAGGCCAAAGCTTATGATGCAAGAGGAGACGCTTTTCTTGATAATGAAAATCTCAGAGATGCTCAGGAGATGTATTTTAAAGCTATTTATGCGTTTAAAGACAGTCCGGATGCTAAAAAGGGTCTTAAAAAATATAATGCTAAAATAGCTTCTCTTTACAAAAAAGCAAGCGATGCTTTTGATTCCGGAGATGCCATGATGGCAGAAGACATTCTTAAAAAAATAGTAGATGCTGTAAACCCGGCCAATGAATATTATTTAAAGTCAAAAGCACTTATGATGCTTATAAAATCTTCCTGATAAAATTCGGCATGAGGCTCGGCAGAGACTTTTTTTCAGAAAATACCGTTTCAGTGGCGAAAAATCTCGTAGGAAAAGAACTTGTTCGGGAGACGGAATACGGTATTCTTACAGCTCGAATAACAGAAACGGAGGCTTATCACGGGCCGGAAGACAAGGCTTCTCATGCATTCGGAAACAAACTTACACCGAGAACCCGTGTTATGTTCGAAGAGCCCGGCTCAGTTTATGTTTATCTCATATACGGAATGTACCACTGTCTGAATTTTGTTGCCGGAGAAAAGGGGTTCCCGGCGGCAGTCCTGATTCGTTCGGTAAAACCGCTTCAGGGTGTCTCTTTCATGAAAAAATTCAGAAACAGGAAGTTGAAAAACCTGCGGGATATGACAAACGGTCCTTCAAAACTTTGCATGGCAATGAATATAAACAGGGATTTAAATGGTCTTGATTCTGTAATTTCTCATGAGGTTTACATAAAAGAAGGTTCCCTGTCTGAAAGTTTTGAAGTAGGAGCCGGATCGAGAATTAACATAGATTATGCAAAAGAGTACGCTTTGAAACCTTGGAGATTTTTTGAAAAGGGCAGTTCATTTCTGTCTAATTAAAAAAACCGATTTTTGCTATTTAACGCACATCACATCACCGTAGTAGTTAGTCCGGATATAGTGATATACTCCGCCGTTACTGAATTGTACACGCCAAGCATAATCCATTTCGTCTTGAGATACAGAGGAGGACCAGAAAAACTCCGTGTCCTCGAAAACACTATATTTGCCGCTGTCGTCAAAATCACAACCGTCACAGGCATCATTTCGGCAGTCTGACCAACTCAGACAATCATCCGTTACACCGCAGCTCCCGCCTGTTTCTGTATGGGGGCAATTTTGTATGAGGGTTCTGAGTTCATCCACGGTGGGTAATCGCCAATTGTTATCTTCGCAATATTCTGTTGCCTCATAGTGATCCATTTTGTAAGGAGCCACACAAGACCATTCAATATTTTCATAGGTATCATAATACCATGATCCATCTGGACACGGACCTTCTGAGCCAGTGTTCCCAGTGTTTCCGGTGTTCCCTGTGTTCCCTGTGTTCCCTGTGTTCCCTGTGTTCCCTGTGTTCCCGATATCTCCGGAATCGTCCGTATCTCCACTGTTTCCGGAATTACCCATATCATCTTCCGTTGCTTCATCATTTTTTTCTTCACCGTTTTGAAGGTACTCTCTTGCCTCTTCAGATCTGTCTTCCGGAGTTTGTGCACAGGATGAAAAAATCAGAAGAAATATCATAAAAATTATTGATTTCTTAAAATTATAGTTCAAAAGATATTCCTCCATAAAAACTGTTTTCATCAAAAAGCATATAAACATTTGTTCTTTTTTCATTTTTTCCGGGGATTACAGCGAGAATAATTCCGCTTGCAACAAGAATCCCTCCCGTTATCCAAGAGGCAGTTCTCAATGATTTGTAAGTGTTTCCTGTATCACGATGTTTTTCAGCACTGCTTATGTATTCATCTGCATCTGTATTTTCCGTCCGTGCTTTTTCAAGGGATTCCAGATCCATCATGTTTTCATATTTCCTGTATTTGGAAAGTGCCGCTGCATCAAAGCCGAATCCGCTGAAAACAATTGCCGCTCCGCCTGCGGCGATCCATATTCCCGGCCATTTGTATGGACGAAGAGATGATTTGTCTTTAACTACTTTAACATTTTTTTTCTGATCGAGGGAGGTCTTTTTTTCAATGCTGTCTGAAGATGTGCCGGAGTTTTCGTTGTTATCCTGAGCAAAAAGTGTAAATCCCGGAAACAGAATACAAAAGAAAAAAAGAAAAACTTTTAGAGACACACGCAACCTCCTGATAAATTCTCTATAAATTTTAACATATAAATTTTCAAGGTCAAAAAATTACTGCGAAAGCTCTGCTTGCATTTTGATTTTAAATCATTATATTTAATAGGTGTCTAAAAGAAGAACCTATTTAAGGAGGGGCAATCATGAAAAGGTTTTTACATTTTACTGCAATAGTCATGATTCTTTTAATTGTATCATGTGGAAGTGATAACAAGGAAACAGACGATTCAGATTCCGGCAATACTGGAAACACAGGAGATGTTGCTGATACCGGAGACAGTGGGAATACAGGTGATACCGGGAATACTTCTGAGGATGAAGAACCTTTTTGCGGAGACGGAGTCATAGACGAAGAGGCAGGAGAAATTTGCGACAGCAATGAAATTGAGTGCAGCAGTATTGAAGGGAAAGATTATATTTCTGGAAAAGCTTTATGTAATGACAGCTGTGATGGTTTTGATGAAAGTGAATGTTTCACAGAAGTTTGCGGAGATGAAACTATCAGCGGGGAAGAGGTTTGCGACGGAAACAGCATAGCCTGCACGGAGATAGAAGGTAAAAACTATGATGAAGGCACAGCGACCTGCAATGACTCTTGTGACGGATGGATTGAAGATGAATGTGTGGATTATTGCGGCAACGGCGAAATAGATGAAGGAGAAATCTGCGAAATTGGTGACACGATGGAGTGTAACGATATCAAGCCTCACGGATATAAGCTCGGGGAAACAACATGGCTCGAAGATTGTTCAGGATGGGATGAAGAAACCTGTCAACCTGTTGAAAAAGTTCCGGTTTACGGACACATATACAATATGGTGGTGTCAGAATATAACATTGCTGATGCCGAAAAAATATATCCGCTCAAAGACCCTTCAGACCCTGACAGCGAAAGGGAGTTTGACTCACAGTATGTTCTCAACAATAGTCAGCAGGATCCCGATATAAATGGAGAGTATGCGAATGGTAGCAGAGTTATACTTACAAAGCCCGGTTCATTTCTCGGTTTCGGACAGAAAAGACAGATAGTTGCAAACAAAGGAATAGATCCTCTTCCCGAAAAACTTTTTACTCTGTTTGCTTCCATAGAGGCAAAAAGCTTTCTGGAACTTGATGACATAAGTCTCAAAGGACCTCAGGTGGTGCTCATGTTCAATTCCGAAAACATAACGGCGGGCGATTATCTCATAGGTCCAACAGGGCCTGAAGATGTTGTCATTGCTGTGGGGGAAGAGATGCCGGACAGCTCCGGAGATGATATAGACATAGCGGATTTGTGCATAGCGGCCATAGCTTTTGATTCAGAAGATATTCATGTGGACATGAAAGTAATTGAAGTGGTGGATGCCATTAATCCTATGCAGGAAGGCGGAGGCGGTGCCATAGCCTATAACGGACACGATCTTCCTCTTTATCACCCGACGGAAACTCCCATAGGAGATGTTTCCGAAATAATAAAGGATTTTGGTCTGGAAAACATCTGTCCCAAACAATAGTTTAAAAATTGAAGATTTTTGTTCGCATTATAATCTGGGTGTCAGCACTTTTTATAATGTGGATATCTTTGTCGCTGATGGGAATTATAGGGGTCGGGACAGTAATGTTTCTGACCCGAAACAACCCGTCCTTCAATCTTGAAATGGGTTGGATGGCTGTGATTCTCATGGTTCCCATAGTTTCCGTGTTTTTAAGCCCTCTGATTACTTTAATTATTTATCTGATTTATCTGGTGTGCAAAAAGTCGAATAAAAACAAACAAAATCAAAATAATTGATGAAAAAAGCTGTTACCTGAACCTAACGATCCAGGTGTCACTCAATAACTCTGGGTTCTTCATCCGGGGAAAAATCTTTATCCACAGTCTCTTTTTCCCTGCTTTTTTCAGTTGACGATTGGTTTTTATCTTTTTTACGCATGGCTCTGTACTCCTCTTTTGAGAGCATTTTTTCTTTTTCTCTTTTATCTATAAACAGAGTCCCGTGAAGATGGTCTATTTCGTGCTGAAAAATAATTGCAGTATAACCTTCCACTTTTTCTACAACACCTGATTTTTCTAAGGTATCGTACTTCACCCGAATCCAGCGGGAACGGGAAACTTTACCGAAGCCGGCTGGAACGGAAAGACAGCCTTCCCAGCCTATTTTGGCATCTTCACTGTATTCTACTATTTCAGGATTGTAATAAAGTTCAAAATCCGGATTTTCCCTGTCCATGCGTTTGACCCATATCATTTTCACATTGAAGCCGACTTGAGGTGCCGCAATTCCCACACCCGGAGCAGCAATTACAGAGGTTTTCATCCGTTTTGCAAGGTGTTTGGCTATGTAATTGTCCGGTGAAATGTCGACAGATTTACGCCTCAAAATTCTGTCACCCTCTGATGTATTATTTTTTACCAGGGGGATTTTTTCATTCTCTGCTCCGCTGAGTATATAGTAGCGTTCAAAATCGGAAAAAACCTTTTCTCGAGAAGAACACCCTGTAAAATTGAGAAAGAAAAATATCATCGCAATGAACATAAAACAAAAATTTTTCATTAAAAGTCTCCTTTTCAATTATGAATTACAAAAAATTGGAAACTATCTTACGCAGATCACTCGTCTGTTATTTGCTTTTTCTGTGTATTGAGAAGTTCCTTTTCCGGAAAAGACATACCACGCTTTTTCGGTATCGCCAACATAAGTTGTCGAAGACCAGAACCATGTTCCGTCGGGCATTTCCGGGAAAGTACTTGCCGGCTGTTTAAGGCCTCTGTTGAAAAGAGTTTTAAGTTCATTTATATTGGGCAGTCTCCAGTCTGAACATCCAGCGTAAACAAGTTCTTCACAATATTTCAGAGCTCCCTGCCATTTTTGTGTTGAAAGTTTATATGCCCACTGAAGCTTCCTGTCTGTATCGGTTACAACTTTTTGTTCATCTTTATTTTCTGTTGAAAACGAAGTTGATTCGTGAAGAGTTTCACCTCTGACACATTTTACGCGGGGAAAGTAGCTTTTAGAAGTTGTTGCTGCATAACCGGCTTTAAAGTGAATATACCAAGCTTCTTCGCTGTCAGACGCACTTTGTGTGGATGACCAGAACCAGAGAGATGAAAAAGAGTCAAAAACAGGAAAAACCGAAGGATCTGTGCGGCTGAAATCGATGATAGTTTCAAGTTCATTTATGGAGGGCAGACGCCAGTCAGAATAAGAATCAATGACAAGATCTTTGCAGTAATCCACTGCGTCTTCGAAAGAACAGCCCTGATCACAAACAGAACCTTCCACCGCTTCATATTTTTCCCACATAAGACCGGTTTGGAGGTCAGTTACAACATCGGTATCTGCAGTAAGCTGTCTTATAAAACAATAGTCAGTCCCTGAATAATTTCCGTCCTGTCCGTAAAAATCTCCTGAAGCAGGGCATTCTATCTGTTCATTGTCATCATAACAGAGAGCTTGCCCGGTACAGATAATTTTATTCAAACTGCCTAAGTCACATGTGTTTCCAGAGTTTCCGGTGTTTCCAGAGTTTCCGGTGTTCCCGGTGTTTCCGGTGTTTCCGGTGTTCCCGGTGTTCCCGGTGTTCCCGGTGTTCCCGGTGTTCCCGGTGTTTCCGGTGTTTCCGGTGTTTCCAGAGTTTCCGGTGTTTCCGGTGTTCCCGGTGTTTCCGGTGTTTCCGGTGTTTCCAGTGTTTCCAGTGTTCCCGTTATCTTCATTAAAATCACCATCATCAGAAACAATATGATCATAGATTGTTTCATCAGGAAAATCCTCAAAACCTTCTTTACCTATTTTTTTTATTCCGCTGTCGCAAAAAACAAAAAATGTAAAAACAGAAAAAATATAAAACAGAAACTTTAATAAAGACAATGTTTTTTTCATATCTTAACTCCGTGTTTTTTGTAGCCCGAATTACTGAAAAGAATAAAAAAAAACGGAAAAAAGTCAAGTTTTACCTGAATCGTTCGATTCTGGTTTTAGATTAACAAAAAAGAAAGGAGAGTTTCCAGACTGTGTGGTCAACCAGTTAAGAAACCCTCCCTCTAAGAAAAAGCTGAGAGCCTTGTTAATAGGAGAGTAAGCAGTAATTCCCTGAAAAACCCCAGCTACAATTTAAAGAATAGTTCCCGTTGTCTACAAAATGTAACAAAAATGTCAATTTTTTGTAATTTCTTTCATGTCCTTGTATTGTCTGGAAAATAAAAACATAAAAACATGGAAATCTTGTTGATTTTATCGTTTATCCGATATAGTCAACACCGATAACAGCTTTTTCGGAAACGCTCAGAAATATGTTTCCGCTGATGTTATGTTCATGAAATACTCGGGTTATCTCTCTGTAAAGCATATTTTTGAGCTCTTTTCTGTCGCTGTACTCATATTCTCCTATAAAAGTGTTTTTCGGAAGATTGATCAACTCTTTTTCTTCGGGAAGTTTTATGAGAAAGCGCAATCCCAGCTCTTCCAGAGCACTGCTTATGTCAGATCGATTAACAGTGTTTTCCATATCAGTGTCGAAACTGAATACAACAAAAAAATACATATCTATTCCTCTGTGATTTTTTCTATTTTTTCAAGCCGGTTATCGTGTCTGCCGCCGGCATATTCGACAGTAAAAAATTTGTCGCAAATGTTTCTTGCGGTTTCTTCATCGGTAAACCGTCCTCCCAAAACCAGAATGTTGGCGTTGTTATGTTCACGGGCAAGTTTTGAATATTCAACAGAGTGGACCAGTGCAGCCCGAATTCCGTGAAACCTGTTGGCTGAAATGGACATGCCTATTCCGCTGCCGCAAACAAGAACACCTCTTTCAGATCGGCCTTCCAGTATGTCGTTTGCAACAGCTTTTGCAAAATCGGGATAATCCACCGAATTCTCGTTGTCTGTTCCACAGTCAAAAACCATATGACCGCAAGCCGTAAGATAGTCGGAAATAACATTTTTCAATTTTAAACCGCCGTGATCAGAAGCGATGGATACTTTCATGGGAGACCTCCTTTTTTATGAACAAACAGCCTTAACTATATTCAAGCATTGGAATTGTAAACATCATGCAGATAAAGTCAACACCGGAACAAATAGTTATCTTATCTGCATAGATAAAAAAGGTTGAAGATTATGACGAAGATAAAAAATTTATTTTAAACAAAATATCTGGTATAATTCTCCTGAAGGAGGCGATATGTTAAAATGTCCGGTATGCAAAAACACCGATATGATAATATTGGAACATAACGAAATAGAAATTGATTACTGTCTCAGTTGTCGCGGCATATGGCTTGACAAAGGTGAACTGGAGCTTCTCATGGAGATGGAGCCGGGTGAAGAGATTGCAGCTCGTCTGTTTCGGGAGATTAATCAAAAAGATGTGAAGGAGAAAAAAAGGAGATGTCCGATCTGCAAAAAGGAGATGAAAAAGGTCAATGCTGTTTTAAATGAAGGAAAAAAGGTCATGGTGGATCTGTGTCCTTCAGATCACGGTATCTGGTTTGATAACGGAGAGCTTTATGAAATAATCTGCAATTCCGTTGAAGAGGATATGCCGGTGCTTGATTTTCTTAAAAGTATTTTTTCTGAAGATAATTTATGTGACAATGAATAGGGGAGGTTTAAATGGCTGTTTTTGGAATTATTTTACTTGTTCTTCTGATTGTTGTAATAGTTTCTATTGTTTCTATTTACAATTCGCTTGTAAAACTTCGCAATGCTGTTAAAAATCAGTGGTCTCAGATAGATGTCCAGCTTAAGCGGCGTCATGATCTTATTCCGAATCTGGTTGAGACAGCAAAGGGTTATATGAAACATGAAAGAGAAACACTTGAAAAGGTTACGGAAGCACGCTCCAGGGCTATGAATGCGGGGCGAAAAGGTGATGTTCAGGATGTTTCTCAAGCCGAAGCCGGTCTGAACGATGCTCTGGCAAAATTTCTCATGACTGTTGAGGCGTATCCTGATCTTAAAGCTAACCAGAACTTCATGGCTGTTCACGAGGAGCTCACATCAACGGAAAACAAGATAGGGTTTGCTCGTCAGGCTTATAATGATCAGGTTATGACTTTCAATAACAAAATAGAGATGTTCCCTTCAAATATTATTGCGGGAATGTTTAATTTTGAAAAGTCGGATTTCTTTGAAATAGAAGATGCTGAAGAAAGAAAAGTTCCCGGAGTTAATTTCAGTTCCTGAAGTAGCTTTAAAAAAGGGTTTCCCGCATGTTTGAACTCATTGAAAAAAACAAACGCAAGTCCATAATGGTTATGGTGGCCATGTTTGTTCTGCTGGAAGCACTGGGGATATCCATAGGTATGACAACTGCTCATCAATACGGCGGGGTTCTGGGTGGTGTCGGTGCTTTTCTTCTATGGGGGATTCTTGCCGCTGTTTCATATTTTGCCGGGGATAAAATAATCATAAGGGTAAGTCGTGCCACTAAAGTTGAAAAAGAATCATATCAGCAGCTTTACAATGTGGTTGAAGAGATGAAAATAGCTGCGAGTCTCCCAGCAATGCCGGAGATATACATTGTAAACGATGATGCCATGAACGCATTTGCAACGGGAATAAAACCTGAAAAATCGGCGATTATAGTAACCGCCGGACTTCTGGAAAATCTCAACAGAGACGAACTTCAGGGTGTTATTGCACATGAAATCAGCCATATTCTCAACAGAGATGTTCTTTACATGACCTTTGCCGGAATGATGCTCGGGACAATCAATATATTGTCAAAGGGATTCATCATGTCGCGTGTCGGAAGTTCCATGTCGAGAAGGCGTCGCATGGGTTCAAGCATGAGCAAATCCCATCCCGCTGTTTTAATTTTTACCCTTATACTTGCTGTAATTGCACCTTTATTGGCAACGGCATTTTATTACTCTCTTTCAAGAAAGCGTGAATATCTCGCTGACGCAACTGCAGCGAGAATCACAAGATATCCTTCAGGATTGGCATCTGCCTTAGAAAAGATATCTTCATCCTCTCTTGATTTGATGTGGGCAAACAAAGTGACAGCACCTATGTGTATCGTCGACCCAATGGAAATTGCTCATCAGTCCGCACTTTCCGACTACAGAAGTTCGCATCCGCCTGTTCATACAAGGGTCGGCATATTAAGAGATCTTGCACATGAAAACAATGTCAGTTTCAGAAACTATCAGGCGAGTTTTTCAAAAAAAACAAAAGATTACAAACTGCTTCCCGAAAGAGCGTTAAAAGATAAAAAATCTGTAGGTGTCAGGGAACCTTCCTCTGAAAAAGCAGACAACATGAAACACAAAAAAAGGCAGATCGGTGATATTGTAATGGCAGCTGGCGGTTTTATGTTTCTTCCATGCTCCTGCGGATTGAAAATGAAACTTCCCCCCTCATTGGGACAAAGCCGTGTTCAGTGTCCCCGTTGCGGTAAGTTTCTCCGTGTTCCGTCTTTGACCAAAATAAACAAAGATAAAAAAGAAAAAGCAGCTTTGCAGAATGACAAAAAAAACAAAGGCAAATCATCCGGTAGCCGAGAAATGACATATACCCGTCAATCGCAGGGGTGGGAAACTTTAAACTGCACATGCGGAAAACCCATTCAGCTTTCTCCCAAGCTGAAAACACGCTTTGTAAAATGTCGCAGCTGCGGGAAGAAAATTAATATAAAACACTCTTGAGCCCGTTTTCACTAACGAAGACATTTTCAGAACATGCCAAATTTGACTTTTTCGTCCTGTTGTGCAAAATTGTATTGACGGGTTAACTTGTTACAGGAGGTTATTATGAAAAAGATATTTTTAATTCTGCTCATGGGTTTTATTTCTTTTAATCTTTCAGCGGCAGCGGCTTTTGCCGAAGCTTTTGATGCTGAAGGCAATGGCGTTACATGGACATTTTACACCGATGATTCCAAAAATGCGAAACGTGCCTGTATTCAGGCAAGAAAAAACCTTCAAAAACAGGGACAGAAAAAAGTCAGATGTAATGTTTCGACATCTCTGGTTAAGGGTCATTATGCCGTTCTTTTCACAGCATTCTGGGTTGACGGAAAACTCAGAAAGCGTTTTTCATTCGGTTTCAGTGGCAAGTCTGGTGAAGATGCTAAAAAAAACGCTGAAAAAAACCTCCAAAAGCATATAAAGGGCTGGACAAAAAACGATGGTTTTGTGGTGAGAGAGGTTAAGGAATTCTGAATTTTTTACAGCAAAGCAGATAAAAAAGTTTTACCTGAATCGAACGATTCAGGTTTTATTTTCACAGGTATGAAAATTCATGACAGGCATATAATCGGGTACTGAAAGAAGTCATTTTTTGACATATGACTGAAGTAAGAGTATCATTAAGCGGATATTAAACAACTGCGGGAGATTTGTTTTGCCGGGTTCTTCCGAAATGATGTTGTGTATGGCTCCGGGAGGGATGTTCCGTGGCACGGAATAAAAAGCCTGAATCAATACTTTTTATATGTGAAGAACCTCTGAATGTACAAGAGTCTTCACAGTATCTTTTCAATCTGTATCTAAAACTGTTTTTTGATCATATACCCGGAGACATAAAGGTTTTCATTTTTTATCCCGAAATATCCGCAGATGGTTCTCATTATTTTATTAAAAGTAAGTCTTTTGAGCGTTTTAACATAATTTATACAAAAATCCCGCCCCGTTACAGTATGTTCAAAGAAAGCTTTCTTAATGAAAAAATGGATGCTGTGTTCCAGAAAATAATAAATGACCACGCTTTTGATGTCATTCATATGTTTGGTTTGAAAAATCACTCCATGAACTATCCTTTCATAGCAAAACAACACAACATCCCTTTTATATTCAGTGTTACAAACCACCTTCTTCTTTCTCCGTCAGTTTTTGGATATTCTCCGGGTAACATCTCTTCAGAAGAAGATTTTATGAAGATTTCTCTCGTTAATTTTGTGGGAACACCTTTTTTTGGTATTTATGAAAAGTTACGCTCTTTTATATCTCCTTCTGAATCACGGTCAGTTTATTGGTTTGAACAGAAAGGGCGCTACTCCCGGGCCTATAACGCAGAAACTTCTGATCATAAAAAAATTACAAAAGAAGCGGAGCTCGAAAGAAAAAAAGCTGTTTCTGAATTTGTTGATTTTACGGACACATTCCATTTCTTTTCCTCTTTTATTTATAACGCCATGTATCGTACATGCATACCTGAAAAAAAAGCTGTAATCTGCTCTCAGGGAGCAGACAAAATGTGGAAAAACGAAGCCAGACCTTTTGAAATAAACAGCAGTTTGTCTTTCATTTTCATTGGAGATATTATTCCTGAAGAGGGAATCGAAGAGCTTGTAGAAGCCTTTAATATACTTCATGATATGGGGTTGCCCAACATGTTGAATATATATGGTGAGGTTTGTGAAAACAGATCTTATTTTAAAAAATTGAAAAAAAATGTTCGCTCTTCCAACATAGTTTTTAACGGACCTGTATGTATGGACAGAATCAAGGCTGTTCTCATGCCCTCTCATGTTTTTATTCAGCCCCGCAAGTGGTACAGCGATGAAATATTTCTCTCTCTCAAAGCGATAACTTTAAGAAAAGCTGTAATAACTTCGCGGTATTCCTCTGCAGGTGAACTGGTTCGTAAAAACAAAAGAGGTCTTCTTCTTGATGAAATAACCACAGATTCAATAGTCAAAGCTGTAACAGAACTGGAATCCAACAGAAAAAGACTTTATTTTTTCATGAGAGATGCATCGGAAATCAACTTTCCTCTCATTGAAAACAATGTCAGTTTTTTTATGAAACTTTACCGGGAAAAAATATCTGAAAAACCTCTTCTCAGGACATCAAAGACAGCCCGTAATCTCAGCAGAAAAAGAAAAAGGCGTTCACGGGAGACAGAATGAGCGAAAAAACAATTAAAATAAGCAAAAAAATAGTAATAAAAATTTTTGTTCTTTTCATGTTTCTCCTGACAGTTACTTTTCTTCTTGGACTTTATTTGGGGCGGGGTGCCATATCGGGAAAACTCACTTATTCTGTTGAAGAGGAATGCAAAGAAAATCTGAAT
>JAWOGE010000148.1:0-4992 GCA_046497165.1 bacterium
GGAACAGGCGGAGTAATTAAGTCGTCGGCAGGTTTGGGATTCCTTATTTTCAGAGGTCTTGCGGATACATTCAGAGTCAGTTTGACTGCTCCTGTTGAAGAGGAAATAAGAACAGGTTATCATCTGCTCAGGACTTTCGGTTATCTTTCCGGTGGAGTAAATGTAATAAGTTGTCCCACATGCGGAAGAACCCACGGAACAATTTTTGAATATTGCCGGCGACTTGAAAAATGGCTTGAAGAAAAAAAATCTTTTGACAAACCCGGATTGACTGTGGCTATTATGGGTTGTGAAGTTAACGGTCCCGGAGAGGCTTCTCATGCTGATCTGGGGATGGCACTGGGAAAAAAATCTGCTCTGTTTTTCAAAGAAGGAAAAATTGAAAAAAAATATAAAAAACAGGACGAAGCTTTTGAAAGACTTCTGAGCGAAATTTTACTATCATGGAACGGAGGAGAAAAAAATGGTTGTTAAGTATTGTATAATAGGAGCTTCCGCTGCCGGAATAAATGCTGCTTCTGAAATTCGTAAAAATGACAGTTCAGGAGAAATAATTGTTTTTTCAGAGGAGAACAGGTTGCCTTATTACAGGCCTTATCTGAGTCACTATGTGGGTGACGAATCTGTTATGGAAAAATCCAATTTTCATATTAAGCCCGAATCATGGTACAAAGAAAATAAAATAGAGCTCAGAAAGGATGAGAAAGTGGAGAAAATTCATACGGGTGAAAAAATACTCTTTACCGGAAAAGACAGTTATTCCTGTGATAAAATAATTTTTGCAACAGGTTCAAAACCCTTTGTGCCGGTTCCCGGCATACTTGAAAAAACCAATGTTTTCTCCATGCGTACCATGGATGATTCTGTGGAGATCAGAAAAAAAGCAAAAAAATCATCCCGTGTTGCCGTAATAGGTGGGGGGCTTCTCGGACTTGAACTTGCTGATTCTTTGCTGTCTTTGAACTGTCATACGACAATAATAGAGATGGCTGATCGAATTCTTCCCCGTCAACTTGATGCGAGCTGTTCTTCCATGTTCAGTGAGGCAGTTGAATCAAAGGGTGCAAAAATAATGTTCGGTACAAAAGCAACAGATTTCAACGGAAATGAAAAAATAGATTCCCTGACTTTTTCTTCCGGAGAGACTCTGAATTTTGATATGATAGTTTTTTCCATAGGTGTAAGACCTGAAGTTACACTTGCCGAAGAATCGGGACTGGAGGTTGCCAGAGCGATAGTTGTAAATGAAAAGATGGAAACCTCTGTCCCCGATATTTATGCCTGCGGAGACTGTGCTCAATTCGGAAGAGAACCGCTTCTGTGGTTGCCTGCTGTTAAACAGGGCAGAACGGCTGGAGCAAATGCGGCGGGAATGGAAAGTATTTACAAAACTTCAGAATACCCTGCCATACTCTCTTCATTCGGTACAAAGATATTTTCCGCCGGTGATATATGTGATCCGTCGGATGAAGATGTTTCTGTTAAGAAAAAAAGCGAAAAAGAAAAAATGGCGGTTCTTTTTTTCAAAAACAAAAAACTTTCGGGCGGAGTTTTGATGAACAACATGGCTCTGTCACAGAAACTTCTTAAAGGTATAAAAGAGGGTTTTTCCATAGAAAAAGCATCTGCTGAACTTCTTTACTGAAATATATACGCTAAAAAAAACCCTCCCGAAAAACGGGAGGGTTGAAATTTGCCTTGAGAAAACAATTATTGCGGCGAGCAGGCGTCTACCCCGAGATCTTCAGAAATGTCGCCACCGTAAGGTGTCGCATTTGCCGGTGAGTAGATATCAATACCGCTTCCGTTGAAGGAAAATGACCCTGCGTTGCCGGGTTGACCGACAGCATCGGTAATATCAAAAGAACCGACGGCAAAAGCATGCATACAGACTATCTGCCCTGAATCAAAATTAACATCGGCTACGAAGAATATTGCTTTGTCATCCTGTGTCAAACCGAGAGGCACTCCATTTCCGGTACCGAAATTCTCTTCGGGGATCTGAAGCATAGCAACAGGATTAACAGGTGCCTGTCCCTGATTGTTTGCACCCTGCTGCTGAACCATATAAGCATTTCCCTGCTGAGGGTCTTCAGCGTACTGCAACATGGAGTAAAGCATTTCCGCCTGAGGATCTATGCTTCCGGATGATCCCATGCTTCCTGTGGCAAAAGCACTCATTACAACCATGCTCTGTTCCACTTGACCGTCTGCATCTGTTATAACATAGTTCAATGAACCGTTGAGTGAAAGAGTGCCGTAAGGGGAATCGTAACTGTCATCTCCGCCTTTAAAACCGCATGCGGCGGCTTCGTCAGGGCAGTTTTCTATATAGCAATCAAGATTGTTGTCTTCAGCACAGTTGGTCTGTACGCATTCAGCAAGAGCGTTGTAATCGTTTATTGCCTGAGTTGATGCATTTGCTCCGCAATCGTCAAAGCATTCCTGATCATTTTCATCACATTCATTTGTACAGGAGAGAAGCTCTTGGCATGTTTCATATGATGCTCCGCTGTTTCCAGTGTTACCACTGTCACCACTGTTACCAGTGTCACCAGTATTTCCAGTATCACCGGTGTTTCCTGTGTCTCCTGTATTTCCTGTATTTCCAGTATTTCCAGTGTTTCCAGTGTTTCCTGTGTTTCCTGTGTCGCCTCCATCTTGTTTGCATACAAGACTTTCGCCAGAACCTTCGCATCCTCCCGGGCAAGGTGTTTCTGCCCAGACGCCATCCTGAGAACACCACATCTGAGTTGTGCTGTCACTACAGAAATTAACATCTGTATCAGGATTGCAAGTGCTTCCTGCAGTGCCCCTGCTTCCGACATCATCGTCTGTGGAACAGGCTGTAAAAGCCGTTGCAAAAATAAAAAATGCCAGCATAATAATTGTAAGTTTTTTCATCCGCATACCTCCAAAATAAATAAATCAACATAAATCTCAAAATCAAATAACATCTGAAATTATAATTAACAAGGCTTTTCTGTCAAGCAAAATTTTGGCGTTCAATATGCTGTTGCTTTTAAATTCAGATCAAAATATTTTTGCGTTTTAGAAGAATGCTGAATTTATTCGGACAAAAAAAATGGTCCGTTTTTTGCTTAAATAAATTAACCGGTTCTTTGCATATTTTCAAACAAAAAACTTATCAGGAGTTCAACTCCTTGAAAAGATGTTTTTTTGAAGTATAATTATTATCGGTAGGTGTTTTGGTGTAATAATTGATTACGGGAGACTGTTTTTATGCGTAAACAGATTTTTATGTTTTTTATCCTAATGTGTTCGTTTCTTTATTCACAGGAACTTTATGTGGAAGGGATGGATGTGGAACTTCGGAAAGAATACAAGGTTTATCAGGGAAATACATATGATGTTTTCTTTTACAATGGGAAGGGTGAGCCGCAGTTTCTGAAACAGCTTTACGATAAAATTTCACTTCCTCACTCTGTGTCTCTTTCAGACCTGCATAATATTGAATCAACAGCTGCTTTTGACAGAATGCCACTTTCTTCGGTAATTGACAGAGAGGTCAAAATTTATGACCGATCAAAGACTTTCAAACTTGATGAAAATTTTGCTGACAAACAGGGTTGGATGAAAATTCGTGATATGTTTAATGAAAAAAACATTCCTGTATGGCCTGTTGTAACTTACTATGATTCACATCCTCTTGTTCTCAACGGCGAAATAATGATACAGTTCAAAAAATATGTTCCCGTGAAAGCAAGAAAAAAACTTATTGAGGATTTTAATGTTGAAGTTGTTGAAAACAGTACTTCTCATCCGGAATATTTTCTTGTTAAAATATCATCGGGAAAGGACCCTTTTGAAGTTGCAAACAGTATGTATAAAACCGGACTTTTAAGATACTCACAGCCCAATTGGCTGCAGATGTATGTGAACAGGGCTGTCCCCAATGATCCCCTTTATTCCGAACAGTGGCATCTGCCTCAAATTAATGCTGAAAGTGCATGGGACAGCGAAACAGGCAGTGGCAACATAATAGTTGCAATTGTGGACAGTGGTGTCGACATGTCTCATCCCGATCTTGACCTTGTAAATGGTTATGATTTTGCCGACAACAATTCTGATCCTTCACCCGGTCCGTATGATTATGGAGCCTATCATGGAACTGCCGTTGCCGGAATTTCAGCGGCCACAGGCAACAATGGAATAGGAGTGACAGGTGTGTGTCAGAAATGCAAAGTCATGCCCATAAGACTTATAACAGGTCAGGCGATGTATCCTTCATCCATAAAAAATGCTCTTGAATGGACAGTTGACAATGGAGCCGCTGTCATAAACAACAGCTGGGGACCTGCAAATGAAAATTGTCAGACAATTTATGAAAACTCAGCTGTTACATCTGCAGCCGAATATGCACGGCAGAATGGTAGAGACGGAAAGGGAACGGCTCTGGTGTTTGCTTCTGGAAATGACGGATGTGATGCAAGTCTGGACAGGACTATGCTAAATGAAGATCTTGTTGTTGTAAGTGCTCTCGGTTCCGGAGGAACAATGGAATCTTATTCAAACTGGGGTTCTTCAATTGATGTTTCGGCAGGTGCTGCAACACACAGCACTGACATCACAGGTTCAGGAGGAGAGAATAACACTGACTATACTAATTATTTTTCAGGTACATCTGCTGCTGCTCCGGTGGTTTCCGGAGCCATTGCTCTGATGCTTTCCGCAAATCCTGATATGGATTTTTCTGGAACTTTGCAGTGTTTGAAAACAGGAACTTTTCAATCGGAAGCATACTGCAGCAAAGGTGGCTGGGGAACTCAGACAGATACCTATGTCCCCGGTGGATCTGCAGAACATTCTCCGTGTTTCGGATTCGGAGTGATTGATGTTGCCAAAATGGTGAACGGAGCACTTACAGGTGATTGTGCGGAGTGTATCCCTTCCGCCCCTGTAGATTTATGCTACGGAAGCGGAGCTGGCAGAGACGATAACTGCAGCGGAACAGTTGATGATGAATGCGAT
>JAWOGE010000172.1:0-10068 GCA_046497165.1 bacterium
CGCAAAAAAAGCTTCTGCCCCCGCAACCACTCCTGAAAAGAAAAAACCGGCACCTTCCGAGCCATCATTTTCCCGTGAAGATATAAACAAAGCTCTTTCTCTTTTTGAAAACAAAAACTTCAATGAATCATACAAGCTTTTTGTAAAAATTGCCAAAAGTGACGCTGACACAGAGCTCAAAAAACAAGCCGTTGATTATGCAAAACAGATTAAAGCTTTTGTGGCATATCACAGATACGCTGTTCGTGGAAGCCGTAAAAACCTCAGAAAAGCACTTGAATTTGATAAAAAGATCTCCGGAGGAAAGCTCCGGCAATATCTTTTGGGAAAATACAAAGTGGCGGTACGCAGACGAAGGGCTTCTTCCCGGAAAAGATCAAAACCCGCACCAAGGAGAACATCTTCCAGAAAAAAGGTCTCTCAGGCTGACATGGAAAAAGTAAAAAAACTTTACATGCAGGGACGAATTTCAAAAGATGCTTCCAAGTTCCGGGAAATCATGGAAATTCTTCCTCCCGGACACGAATTTTATAAAAAAGCGAAAGATGCTCTTGACAGTCTTTGATATTTTTTTGTATTCAATTTGTATTTCTGAATGTTTGTTCTGAGGCTTTCTTTTAACGGAGCATTTTTTCACGGCTGGCAGTCACAACCCAATGTGAGAACTGTTCAGGATGAACTTAAGCTTGCATTTTCAAAAATTTTTAAATGTAAAAAAGAGATCCCTTTCCCTTCAGGTTGCAGCCGTACAGACACCGGAGTTCACGCACTTGACTATATATCCACAATGCCTGAAATTCACCCTATTCCTCCGGAAAATCTAAAAAAAGGATTGAACTCCGTTCTTCCTGAAGATGTAAGAGTTCGTGAGGTAAAAAAAACAAACGGTTACAAAGACGCCCGTGCCCTTGCAGCTGCTAAACATTACAGATATGTCATATATACCGGAGACACCAGAACTCCCTTCAACGCTCCTTTTTCATGGCACAGTGCCTACGGATTGAATATTGAAGCCATGAAGTCAGCCGCTTCCCACTTTATCGGGGAACATGATTTTTCAGCTTTCTGTGCCACAGGTTCATCTGTAAAAACTACGAAAAGAAAAGTTTATGCTCTTGAAATCACCCCGGCTGAAAACTATGTGTTTATCAACATAACAGGAAACGGTTTTCTAAAACATATGGTCCGCATTATTTCAGGAACCATTGTACAGGCAGGACGCGGTAAAATTGACCCTGACCATATAAAAGATATAATTTCTGATTGTGACCGTCAGAAAGCAGGGGCCACTCTGCCGGGACGCGGTTTGTACCTTGAAAAAGTTTTCTCCAGTGAAAAATCCGCAGAAAAAGCGGTATTTTCAAGAGAACACGGTTCATTTATATGGAACTGGCCTGATCTTTGCAGAGATTAACTGAGGCCCGAATTTTTTACGAAAGGATAGTATTATGAAAAAATTTATTTTTTGTTTTGCCGTTATCTGTGCTTCAGTGTTTATTCTCTCAGCTGAAGAGAGTAAAAATGAACAACCTGAAGAAGCGGAAGAAAAAAAAGCTTCTGCACTTCTCGATGAAGACGCACCCTACGGCGGATACGGTGCTTTTTTTGTTAAAGGAACTCCTGTTACTAAAAAATTCGGTGCTCTTCTCGGATTCAGGGGAATGCTTATTCTTAAAGATCGTTATGCAGCCGGAGTAATGTTCAACTGGCTTCAAAATCAGACTGCGGATGAATCGGATCCGGAAAGAAAGGGATTTCAATTCGGATACATGACTCTTGTGGGAGAATATATTCATCCCGTAAAAAAATTTTTTTCATTGTCCGGAGAGTTTGGAATGGGTTTCGGCAGCATAAAAGTTGCTAAAGACAACGGGGATGAAAGTCTGACCATAGAAGACAGACTTATTGTTTTCGAACCCGGTGCAAACGCACTGTTTTCTATCTTCAGCTGGATGCAGATCAGTGCGGGAGTCAGCTATCGTTTTTTCGGGAAACATGATTACAAACCCATCCCTTTGAAAGAGATCAACGGGATATCCGGGAAAGTATCCATAAGAATAGGTGATTTCTGAAAATTAAATTTATCAGATGAAAAAACAACCTCGTTCAAAAAGCAGATTCGGAGATATTTATCATTATACCGAACTGAAATCAACAATGCATAAAGCTGAAGAGCTTGCCGAAAAAGGTTTTGGAAACGGCATTGTTCTCGCCGATTGTCAGACCGGAGGATACGGCAGGAACGGAAGCCGGTGGGTTTCTCCGGACAACGGCAATATTTATGCATCTTTTTTTGAAGAGATCGATTGTTCTCCGGCAACGGATTTTCTACCTCAAAGAGCAGCTGTTGCAGTTTATGACACTTTGAAAGAGTTTGTTCCGAAAACCCTGCTTTATGTTAAATGGCCCAACGATGTTCTCATAGATATGAAAAAAGCTTCCGGAGTGATTGCAAAATCTGTCAGAAAAGAAAATCGGTGCTTCCGTATTCTCGGAGTGGGAATAAATATATTCAATCCTGTGCCAGAAAAATTCAAAAACAACTGGAGTGCAGTCGGGATACGCAAATACAGCTCCTCTGCTGATAAAAAAAACCTTCTTCCGATTCTTATAAAAAATATGGACAATCTCTTCAATATGAGTAACGGAAAAATTGCCCGCAGATATGTTTCGCTTGTGTCCTGGATGAAAAATATGAATACTGAATACACTCAGGACGGAAAATCTTTTTACAGGGGAAAAATTTCCGGATTCAATGAAAACGGCTCTATTATAAAAATCACAAAAGACAACGAACTGTTTGAATTTTATTCCGTTTCTGTGGTGTCTCTATGGTGAACTCTCTTAAAAATCATCTGGAATCCATTTACAGAAAATACAACAGAAAAGAGTTTGTCTCACACGACCCTCTTATTTTTCTTTACGATTATCCCCAAAGAAAAGACAGGGAAATAGTTGCTCTTATAGCTTCATCTCTGGCTTACGGCAGAGTCTCACAGATACTTGAATCCGTAAAAGAGGTTCTCAAACCACTTGGCAGAAACCCCCGGAATTTTATTATGAATTGTGAAAGCAGTTTTTTCGAAAACAACTATGCCGATTTCAGATATCGTTTCACATGTGGAAAAGATTTGGAAAAACTGTTTCTTTCCATAAAAAAAACCCTTGAGAACTACGGAACTCTGGAAAATCTTTTTCTTGAGGGTATGGAAGAACACGCATCCTTTATAAATGCTCTCGATTACTTTGTTTCCTATTTGAGTAACGGAGAAAAGGCATACCTGCTTCCCTCGCCCCAAAGAGGTTCCGCCTGTAAAAGACTGAATCTTTTTTTAAGATGGATGATCAGAAAAGATGAAGTGGATCCCGGGGGCTGGAACTCTTTAAACCCGTCCGATCTCATAGTGCCCCTTGACACTCACATGCTTAAAACAGCAAGGGAACTCAAGTTCACATCTGCAAAACAGGGAAACATGAAAACCGCCCTTGAAATAACAGATGCTTTCAAAAAAATAAACCCCGAAGATCCCGTAAAATATGATTTTGCCCTGACAAGACCTGGAATTCTGGGAAAAAATTAACTTTTTGCTTTGTATCTTTTTTTTGTATATTGTTCAAAAAGGAGGAAGCATGTTTTACCGTATTATAATTTTTATGCTTTTTATGTACACCGTTTTTCTTCACGGGGCAACTGTTGAAGGAAAGTTAACCGTCGAAGGTGACAAATCTCCCATGACTTTGATTGTAATCATGAAATACAACCCTCAATCCGGACAACTTTCGGAATACGATTCCCTCCAACCTGAATCTGACGGAAAATGGTCTTTTGATCTTCCCGATGAGGGTGCCTTTGCTTTTGTTGCTCTTGCCGCAGACTCTCAGTCAATGCTTGACAATTATGAAACCCGCGGATACACACCTGATTTCAAAATGCTTTCAATGGATGAAAAAAATATAAAACTGGATTTTCACCTGCCTCTTGCCATGGATGTGGTTTTTGAAGCTGAAAAAGACAACTCTGTTTTCAACGATCCGTCAATTAAAATTACAGCAGTAAGTGACGAATCCTTTGTTCCTGTGCTGGAACTTGAAACTGAAGGTCCTTTCGGAAAAGTTCCTCTTCTAAGTCTTCCTGTGGGAAAAACATATGTGTTTTATGTAAAACGGGAGCTTCCTTACAGTGGAAAAATGATGTACAGGCTTGACAATGAAGGTGTCGGATACACTGCAGATAAACAGTCCGCTATTTTGATAAAATTGCAGAAAGAGCTGGCTCTGAGTGCTGCTGCGAGAGTGGAGAATCTAATAAAAAAAAGTACCTGTGATGTTTCGCATGCAGAAGACAGCTACGAAAATGTCCTTAATCTTATTGCAGAAAAATCTTTTGACAAAGCAGCCGGAAAAGCCATTGTCGCAGCCGAAGAGTTAACAGTTTTTCAGGCTCGTGAAAATATAACAAAACACCGGACCGGCAATCTCATCATAAATGTAGTAGACAAAAACGGCAACCCCCTGCCCCGTGCTCAAATCAGCACCGAACAGCTTTCATCCTCTTTCAGATTCGGCACTCTGGCATCTTTATACGGTATTGATGAAAAAATTTGGGAAACCGTTCTGGAAAAAGGATTTTCCTATGCAACTGTGGGAACATTGTGGGGCGATGTACAACCCTCCGATGACATTTATCAGTGGAATTTTCTTGATGAGCAGGTGGGAATTCCGCACATAAATGAAATGGGATTTGATCTCGTAGGGCATGTTCTGCTTTATTTTCATGAATCTCTGACCCCCTCTTATCTTTATGAAATGAACTTTGAAGAACTGAAAATTGAAGTTTCTGATCATGTTGAAAAGCTTGTTACCCATTACAAAAACAATATAAATACATGGCAGCTGATTAACGAAGCTCATACAGTATCTGCAAGCATGGGGCTGTCCAGACAGGAGCTGACCGAACTGACACAAATTGCGGCACAGGAAATTAAGCAGGTTTCCGGAGAAATAAATACAATGATAAACACAGCACCTGACTGGTTTGGCAGCTCACGAATAAACGAATGGTTTATACCGGAGCGGGATGTTTATATAACACAACCAATAATGGAATACTATCAACATCTTATCGATGAAAATGTACCTTTTGACATCACAGGAATGCAGTTTTACAATGGCGGCTGTATCACTCTTTTTGCAGACAACAATCTGTCAGATGAGGTTGCCACTGTGGACAGTTATTCACTGTTGGAACTTGATCGAAGACTTTCTATGCTCGAATCTTTCGAAAAACCGGTGGAAATTACAGAACTGAGTATCCCTTCGGAGATGAATCCCCGCTGCAGCAAAATGGATTACTGGAGAAATCCGTGGGATGAAGCCACACAAGCTGATTATATCGAAAAATTCTATACCATAGCTTTTGCACACAAAAACATGAGGGCAATAAGCTGGTGGGATATGTTTGATGAAAACGCATTTATTTCGTCGGGAGGACTCATGGACAAAAATGCTAACGAAAAAGAAGCTTTCAAACGACTCACCGCTCTTTTAAAATCATGGACAAGTGAGGAAAACACTGTGAGTGATTCTGTCGGAAGTGCTGAATTACAACTTTTCGGCGGTAAACATCTGATAACAGTAAACAGCGGTGAAGATATTTCAGAAACAGTTGTTGCCGTAAAAGAGCAGACGAACACAGAAATAACTGTAAAACTTGACCAAACATCGGCTCCGGGTGAAAAAAACAACGGGGGCTGTTCTCTTTTTCTGCTTCCATATATCAATTAGTGTCCATGCCCACAAAAATAATATTGGAACCTGCATCTGCGGGTCTGCTGAAAGAGTCGCCCGGGTTGTTTATATAAACTCCGCCACCACCTCTAAGGCTCACCTGATCTCCTGTGAATAAAGGGATGGAAAAGTCAAATTCACTTTCTCCTCCGAAGCCGTAAGGTCCGGAACTGTCCTGAAAAAGCAGTGCAATTTTAAAATCCACAATGAAATCACTAAGTGTATATTCAGAATCCACATAATCTAAAACAATCTTTTCAATGCAGCTGTTGTCGTTTTTCTGACATTCAATAATCTCTCTATAAATGGATGTATCGTTACCCGACTGAATTCTGAGATACTGTATGAAAACATAAGCCATGGCGTAGTCGGAGTATACTTTTTCTTTGTCGTAGTAATCCCAGAAAAGAAAAGAGTTCCCGTCCCGGACAGATTCGTTGTAAGGAGCGTTATTCATTATATAAAGCCAGGTGTTCTGTGCACCTTCATACATGTGCTGTGCCGCCGTAGCGAGACCTTCGTCTATCCAGCGATAGGAAAGATCGTTCAGAACGCTTTCGTCTTCCTCCACCAGAAGATTTCTGTTTGCATGAACAAGATGCTGAAATTCATGAACTATCACACTGTTAATCTCAGAAGTTGTCCTGTCTTTTTCTATGTAAACAAGATCTCTGAAATTTGACTCCGGATATTCACTTTTTGTGTAGAAATCACCCATGGTTATGTATCCACCGGCACCTCCTTTCAAATCGGTGAGAAAAATTGAGACAAAGCCGTTTTCATCTACATCTGCAACATCGTAAAAATTATCTGTGACAAGGGGGTAGATAACCGTGTCGAACTCTTCGACAATACTCTGTACTTTATCATCAGAAACAAAAGCCCCTTCATCTTCTACCCAAACTTCACAGTATGTTCCTCTCTTTCTGAGCGTTGCTTCTGCTTCTCTGTTTGAACTGCTGTCAAAGTCATATACATAAAATGTGTCTTTGTCTCCGAGCTCAAAGGATTTAACGGGTTCATGCAGATAGAATATCTTTTCCAGAGCGACGGCCGGAAGCCCCAGATTATCCGGAAGCGGAGGACGACGATCGATCATCAATATTTCCGAAGGTATATCGTAAGATTTTGAAGATGGTGAAAACGGAGGTGTCGTTGCAAGTGTTCCGGAAGATTCCGTGCGGTCACCATCTGCTGAATAGTGATAAACAAGGATTTTATCGCCTGAAAAATCCGGACCTTCAAAATCAAGCCGGGGATCACTACCATCCGGATCAATACACCTGCCGCTGCGACACTTTTCCTCTTTTTCCGAACAATCTTCAATCTCCTCAAAACTTCCGGAAACACACTCAATGGCCACACTGCCCTCACATCTTTTTACTCCTTCTTTACACTCTTTTTCACAGGTTGAGGTGTTCCAGTCTGAACAATCACTGTTACACTCCGCAACTCCCGAAACATATCCGATCTCTGTGCAGTCGATACTGTTTCCGTCACAGAATTCGTCACCTTCGATTCTTTCGTTGCCACACATGGGAATAGGTGGAAGAGAGTTATCAGACGACTCTTCCTGATCCGCATCCGCCACTGAATCATCAATAACCTCATTGTCGACAATTTCTTCGTCAGTAAAATTATGATCAGAATCTTCAGAATTATCGTTTAATTCATCCTCATCAGAAGAGGGAGCGTCTATATAATCATCATTTGAATCTGAAGAGTGGATAAAACTTTGAGAATTATTTCCACAAGAAAAAAACATGATTGTTGCTGTTAAAATAAAAAAACAAAAATTTTTCATAAAACACCTCTCATAATAAAGACATTAAAACCTGAATCATTCGATTCTGAGGTAGAAAACATGGGAAAGTATTCTGATTCAGAAGAGTTACGCAAAATCTGAGGTTCACCCGAAGGTTAATCGGCGATTTTTGTAAATTCTCAAGAACAGAAGGCTTTTTCATTTTTCAATGAGAGAGTCGGACGATTCAGGTAAAATTATAAGAAAATATTATCTTCTGTCAATTGAAGTTTATGTTCCACTATTTCGGGTAGTGTAACATAGTTTCTGTAAATTAATTTTGCTCTGAAGAGGAGGAGTGAGATGACCCGAAGAGATTATAAGCACACACTGAGTTCAACCTGAATCTTTATTTTTCCTTGTTTCTCAGCAACATAAAAAGTCGCTGCATCTCAACAAGACCGCTGGTTTTGAGACTTTTTCCGGAACTTGCACCTATTTCAAGAAGAGCGTCAACTATACGCCAGTCATAAACAGATTCGGAAAGTTCCTTGTCTTTGATTTTCTGAAGCTCAGGTGCAGCATTTTTCCACTGCATAACCAATTCTTTTTTCTGCTCTTTTGTTAGACTCATCAGTTACCCAGTATTTTTTGTACTTTGGTTAATATTTCAGGTTCTTCTTTCAATTCACTAAGCTCTTCAAGGTGTTTCAGTATGTATCTTGTGTCAAGATTGTTCTTTTGTTTTTTGGCAATGCCTTCAGCATCCAGCCAGTCTTTTTGCCTTGAGGCAAAAGCTTTCATAATGAAAAGATCTTCAGCAGAACATATATTTAACACAACTTCGGGCATAAATTCAAATTTTACTGACCTTGATATCATTTTTTCCTCAAAAGGTAGTGCCCCGAAAGATACATCCACAGGAATTTTTTCAGATGACTCAACAAGAAGAACCCTGTTCCTTATTGAAAAATTTAAAGCATCTTGAATCCTTGGATTAAACGACCTTAGGATCTTTTCTGCGAAAAAAACCTCATTCCCAACACCGGTAAGAAGCGTTAAGTCAACATCGTGAGTGGTTCTGGGCTCTCCCCAACACTGATTTGCAAGACCTCCGATTATGCAGAAAGACCATTTCTCCCTCTCGAAAAAACCACTTATTTCCTGTGCCGCCTTAAAAATCAAATTCATATCAAACCACCTTCTTAAAAAGCATTAAAATTATACCTTAAAACAACTGACAGTAAAGAATAACTTCCGATGTATTTGTGTTTTTCGGGTTTTTATTGCATTGTGTTAGTAATAGAACACTAACTTTTCGCTTGAATTATTGTAATCCATTACTATAACCTGAAAAAATATATCTTAACAACACATCACAAATGTATGCCGTTTCACCAGACAACTCCAAAAACATTGGAAATATCAGGGGAACCTTCTTTTCACAGGCAATCCACCGGTCAACAAACTGAGAATTCCCAAAAAAGGAGATCTCCAAGTTATGAGGACAGCCGCATCATTGAAATTGGCGGAAAAAACAAACAAACAGAGTGCCAAAATGATTCAGAAAAAATAATATATGCACTTGATAATATTGAGCTCGGATCTAAAAACAAAATTCCGCTGTGGCTTTTCGGTTTTTTGTATTAAAACCAGAAACCCTGATCACCCTCTCAATATATCTTTTAGTGTTGCTGAGCGATCAAAGAAGCGACTTTCTTTTAGCTGTTTGTCTTTGCGGATAACAAGATAAAGTTAACACCTTAAAAATTCCTTTTAAACAGGAATTTTATTCGTATAATTGACTGACCCTTCAAGCTTTTTAAGGGCTGTTGCCATATTTTATAGTTTTATTTCTCTTTATCAGATTCTGAAAGTTCTTTTTTTATTTCAAGAACTTTTTTAACAGAAAGATCTGTTATGGATGAAACTGTTTCAACGGGTATTTTGCAACGAAGAGCTTTTTTGCAGGCTTGAATTATTCCTTACTTTCATTTTACCCTCAGACGCTTTCAGCGCCAGCTCCCTGCAACAGGGAGCCGTATTGAAAAGCCTCTCTTTTGAAGGGAGGTGTCACGCAGTGACGGAGGGTATTAAAATCTTCCCCCTCGCTTTTACAAAGAGAGGGGGACCGGGGGGAGAGTTTTACAACTGACCGCATCACATCTGTTTTTTCCCAACTCCCTCCATCTCCCTCTTTCGCAAAGAGGGAGTGCAAACAACAACCTGAACTGTTCCCAATCCTTTCTCTTTGCCAAAGAGAAAGGTGAACGAAGCGAAGCGGAGGTCGGATAGAGTTGTGTGAAAGAAAAGGAGGCTGAGGGTCGGGGGTTGTGGTCACAGTGGAGGAAAACGTCCTTAGCGGCGGGTTCGGCGCTGGGGTCTTAGAACTGCTGGCGAAAGATGAAGCCTTAGATGTCAAGGTGAAGCGATTAGGGATTCCTGACGATTAAATACAGTAACGAAAGTAAAACAACTTTATATAATAAACCTTTATATATTGAAGGTGCTACAGACAAGATTGAACTTGCTTTAGC
>JAWOGE010000220.1:0-3267 GCA_046497165.1 bacterium
AGTAAACATCACACCTGAATCGTTCGATTCTGAGTTAGAAAACATGGGAAAGAATTCTGATTCAGAAGAGTTGCACAAAATCTGAGGTTCACCCGAAGGTTAATCGGCGATTTTTGTAATCTCTTAAGAACAGAAGGCTTTTTCATTTTTCAATGAGATAGTCGGACGATTCAGGTTGAAAGTGACCATAAAGTTTTTCTTTAAATCTTGACTTGCTCTGCCTTGTTGATTAAAATCTCCCCTGTTTTATGGAATGCTCATGGAGTCCTTTGATGGATTACAGAAAAACTTTGAATTTGCCTCGAACCGATTTTCCCATGAAGGCCAATCTCCCGCAAAAAGAGCCTGAAATAATAAAAAAGTGGGATGAAATTAATCTCTACAGTAAAATACTTGAAAAAAATAAAGACAGAAAGTCCTTTGTCATGCATGACGGGCCTCCCTATGCCAACGGCAGGCTTCATGACGGAACAATCCTCAATAAGATTTTAAAAGATATTACTGTGAAGTATCGTAATATGAGCGGTCGTTATTCAACTTTCAAGCCCGGCTGGGATTGTCATGGATTGCCCATAGAGCTTAAAGTTTCAGAAAAACTGGGAAGCAAAAAAAGTCGCATGACAACGGAGGAGTTTCTCGGTGAATGTCGCTCTTTTGCCGCAAAAGCTGTTGATGTTCAGAAAAGTGAATTTAAAAGACTCGGAGTCCTGGCCCGCTGGGATGAGCCTTACCTTACAATGAACCCTGAATATGAAAGTCAGATCGCCCACAAGTTTGCTGATGTCATAGACAGCGGGGCACTTGTACTTGCGGAAAAACCGGTTCAATGGTGTCCAAGCTGTGGAACAGCTCTGGCTGAAGCTGAAGTGGAATATGCGGAACATGAATCCCCTTCCATATATGTGAAATTCCCTTTGACAGAAGAATTTTCCGGTCTTCCGGGGGAAAAAGTCAGCTTTGTAATATGGACAACAACTCCCTGGACTATCCCCGCCAATCTTGCCATAGCCCTCGGTGAGCGAATAGAGTACTGTGCTGTAAAATATAACGGAGAAGTTTTTATTGTGGCGGAAGACCTCAGAGAATCTTTTCTCAAAGCTGTCGGGCATTCTGATGATGCCGAGCGACTAACTGTTTTTCGGGGAAATGATTTCAAAGGTCTTAAAACAGCACATCCTTTTGAAGACAGGGAGTCTTTGATAATATTCGGTGATCATGTAACCCTGGATGCTGGAACAGGTTGTGTCCATACTGCTCCGGGACATGGTGCGGAAGATTATATAATCGGTCTTGAATACGGACTTGATGTTTACGCTCCCGTGGATGACAGAGGTCGTTTCACAGAGGATGTCTCACGCTGGAGCGGACTCAATGTTTTTAAAGCAAATGAAAAGATTGTCGATTTTCTTGATAAAACAGGGTTCCTGCTCAACAAACCCGGTGAAACAGTTCTACACAGCTATCCTCACTGCTGGAGATGTCACAAACCTGTGATTTTCAGGGCCACCGAGCAGTGGTTTATTTCCATGGATAAGACACAGTTGAGAAAGCGTGCTCTTGAAAACATAAAAGATGTGGAACTTATACCCGAATGGGGTCGCAAAAGAATAACTCCCATGCTTGAAAACGCACCCAACTGGTGTGTTTCCCGTCAACGATTGTGGGGCACTCCGATTATAGCTTTTGTGTGTAAATCCTGCGGAGAGAAAATGGTTGATTCTGAAATTGCACACAGTGTTGCAGATAAATTTGCTGAACACAACATAGAGATATGGCACAGAGAAGATGCTTCTTTTTTTATTCCTGAAGGTACTGTTTGTGAAAAATGCGGTGGAAATTCCTTTGACAAAGTAACAGATACTCTTGATGTCTGGTTTGACAGCGGTGTAAGCTGGGCGGGAGTTCTTTCGGGAGAAAAAGGATTGGAGTACCCGGCGGATCTTTATCTTGAAGGCAGTGATCAGCACAGAGGGTGGTTTCAGTCTTCTCTTAAGCTCAGTACTCTTATAAACGACAAAGCTCCATACCGCACGGTTCTGACTCACGGTTTTGTAGTTGATGAAAAGGGTGAAAAACTTTCTAAAAGTAAAGGGAATTTTACTCCCCCTGAAAAAAGAATAAAACAGCTTGGAGCTGAAATTCTCAGAATGTGGGTCAGCGGTGAGGATTACAGAGACGATATCCGCATAAGTGATTCCATAATAAAATCTTTTGCCACTGCCTACAGAAAAGTTCGGAATACCATAAGGTTTATGCTCGGTTTTATAAACGATTTCGAGCCTTCCGAACATATGTATTCAGAAGAGGATCTCTCTTCTGTGGATAAATGGGCAATAGCTATCTGGAAAAAGAAGCTCAGAAGTGTTATAAATCGTTATGAGTCATATGAATACCATAAAATCTTTCACTCTCTTCTTGATTTTTTGACCGTTGACATGAGTTCGGTATATCTTGACATAATTAAAGACAGATATGTCATGAAAAGTGATGACGAAAGAAGAAGAAAAAGTCAGTTTGCAGTTTACAGGATACTTGAAGATATCATAAAAGTAACTGCCCCCATATTCAGCTTTACATCTGAAGAGGCTTACGCTTATCTTCCGGGAGACAGAAAGGAATCTGTTTTTCTTGAAGATATGCCTTCTGCGGAATTCACGGAAAACGACAGGGATTTTGTTAACAAGTGGGAGCTTCTTCTCGAAACCAGGGAGGGTGTACAGAGGCTTCTTGAAAAACTTCGTGAAGATAAAGTCATAGGCCATTCTCTTGATGCTTCTGTTAAGCTTTATTGGAAAGATGTACCTGTTCTTGATGAAGAAAAGGAATATCTTGAATCGATTTTTATAGTTTCTGAAGTTTGTTTTGCTGATAATTCCGAAGGTCTTGTAAAAATAAGCGAAGAAAATGAAATTTATGCATCAGTGGATAAAGCTCCGGGGGAGAAGTGCGAACGCTGCTGGAAAAAGCGTGAACTTAAAAACTATACCGATGAAATCACCAATATATGCTCCTCCTGTTACGAGGCCATAAAATGAAACTCGGCAAATTCAGAAAATTCAATTTTCTTTGTTTTATTTTAATTTCGCTTCCTTTGACTATTTTTGATCAGATTACCAAACAATGGGCAATAACTCTGAAAAATCAGCCCCCGATTAAAGTAGTGGAAGGCTTCTGGAACTTTGTTTATGTGGAAAACAGCGGAGCTTTATGGGGAATGGGAGCAACTTTTCCTCCGATTTACAGAAAATTGATATTTGTAGGGCTTTC